>CAXSHC010000060.1:2770-11206 GCA_964236745.1 uncultured Acetobacteraceae bacterium | reverse complement strand
GCGCGCAAACGCAAGCGCGCCTGAGCGTTGAGGTCGCCGGACAAGGAGTGTTATTGATGGCAGACCAGACGCAAACCGTCGGCTTCATCGGCTATGGCGCCATGGCGGTGCTGATGGCCACCCACATCCGCGAGGCGGGCTACCGTACCGTTGCTTACACGCCGTCGGCCAAGGGCGGGCAGGCCGCGGACGGGTCGGCAATGCTGTCGTCGCCGCGCGCCCTGGCGGAGGCGAGCGACATCGTCCTTGTGTCGGTACCCAACGACGCGGCACTGGCGGCTTCGGCCTATGGCGAGGACGGGTTCCTGCACGGGTTGAAGGCGGACGGCCTGGTGATCAACACCAGCTCGGTTTCGCCGGACGCTTCGCGCCGGTTGGCCGCGGCCGGACGGGAGCGGCAGCTCGCGGTGCTCGACGCGCCGGTGTCCGGCAGCACGCCGGAAGCCAAGGCGGGCGAGCTCGTGGTGCTGGTCGGCGGCGAGGCGGCCGACGTGGCGCGGGCCAGGCCGATCCTGGACGCGATCGGCAAGAAGACGGTGCATGTCGGCCCGTCAGGCCAGGGCTCCACCATCAAGCTGGTGGTGAACGGCATCATGGTGTCCAGCATGGCCGTCATCGCCGAGGCGGTGTCCTATGGAGTCGCCGCCGGGCTCGACCGCGACGCCTTGCTGCAAACGCTGGATGGCGTCGCGGTGATCTCGCCGCACCACAAGCGCAAGCTCGCCGAGGCTGGCAGCGGGAACATCGCGCCGCAGTTCCCGGCCTGGCTCGCGCACAAGGACCTCGGCCTGCTTCTGGCCGACGCGGCGGCGCATGGCGTGCCCCTGCCCGCCAACGCGGCGGCGACGCAGCTCATGTCGCTCACCACCCGCCTGCACGGCAAGGACGACTATTCCGCGGTTCTTCCGATCGCGGAAACCCTTGGCGGCGGCTGATCCCGCCGCCTGCGGCGTGCTACTGCTTCAGGAAATCGGCGAAGCCGGCCGCGTGGTCCGGATGCCAGCGCGATAGCGGTGGCCGGTTCTCGACGATGTCGCCGGCTGCCCACAGGATGCGCTTCTCGTCCAGGGCGCGGGCGACGTCGTTGTCGGGGCACAGGATGTAGAAGTCGCCGTGCTCCAGGCGCTGCAGCATGAAGTCGATGGTCTGCTCCGCAGTCCACGCCGCTGGCGGCTTCTCGGGGCGCCCGTTCTCGGTGAGCGGCGTCCACACGAAGCCGGGGATGAGCAGGTGCGCCGTTACCGCGCAGCCTGGACGGTTGCGCAGGTCGTGCTGCACCGCCTCGGCGAACGCCTTCACCCCTGCCTTGGCGACGTTGTAGGCCGGATCGCCCGGCGGCGTGGTGATGCCCTGCTTGGAGCCGGTGATCACCACCAGTCCCGGCCCGTCATCGGCGAGCAGGCCGGGCAGGAATGCCCGGACCGTGTCGATCACGCCGTGGAGGTTGATGTCCAGGATGCGGGTCCAGCTGTCCTGGTCCCCAAGGATGGCACTTCCGGGCTGCACCGCGGCGTTGGCCATCACCATGTCGATCCGGCCGAACCGGGTGGAAACGGCATCCACCAGCGCTGCCAGCGAAGGGCGCGAGGCGACGTCGGTGGCGACCGCTAGCACTGCGTCCGCGCCGCGCGGCGAGCACGTGGCGATCGCCTCCGCCGCCGCTACCAGCTTGGCTCCGGGCAGGTCGGCGATGACGACGGACAGCCCCATCGCGGCAAGGCGGCGGCACGCGGCGAGGCCGATACCCGACGCGCCGCCGGTCACCACCGCCACGTGAAGCGGCTTCAACGCATCCATACCCATGACCGCATCCTTCGCGACGACGTTCCATGCCTGTAGCAGGCCGTGGGTGTGGAGGTGAATTCCCAGACCGTGTTTGCGTTCCCGCGCGCATCAGCCAAGCTTCAACGAGGCAGCCAGCACGGCGAGCCGGTCGCCGAGGCGGCGGTCGCGCCGCGCGTCCGGTCGCCGGGCGTCGTTCCGCGCGAGGTCACGGCGCGCCAGGACGAGCGGCAGCAGCGCCACGCGTGCCGCCCCGGGCAAGGACGGGCCATCGGCGTCGCGCAGAAACGTTTCGCCTTCCCGCTGCAGCGCATCGCGGAGCGCCGGCAGGGCCGCCTTGTCTTCCGACAGCCGGTCGCGCGAGGTGCCGGCCTGGTCCAGCATCTCGTCCGGGATCGGACAGCGTCCGGAGGCCAGCACCGTGTCCAGGTGCCGACGCAGCGCCCCGGTGCCGTAGGCCGCGCCCACTGCTGCGAGCCGGCGTTCCTGTTCCGGCGCCACCCCCAGCACCTCGCCGATCGCGCGCTGCACGCCGCCGGCACCGGACGCCATGACCGCGCGCCATTCTGCCAGCGTCTGCATTCCTTCCGCTTCCGCTTCCCTGGCCGTCACGACGTCGAGCAGCGTGCCCGGCCGCACCAGCTGCGTGTCGAGCAGCGCCCGCAGCTGTGCCGCCACCGGTTGCCCGTGCCAGTCGCTGCGCTCGGCACCCACCACTTCCCGCCACCATTGCAGGCGGATCAGCGCCGCGATCGGGCCGCTTCCGGACCGCAGCGACGGCATCTCCAGCGCCCGGACCAGCTCGTGGTTGAAGGTGATCAGCGTGAACAGCGCCTCGCGTCGTGCAGCCGGTGCCGGCAGCACGGTCAGGAACCGGTCGGGATCGACCCGGCGCGCCAAGGCAGCGTTGGAACCGGATCCTGTCTTGTTGTCTTTGAACATGGCGCGCAGATGGAGCCGGCGCGGTGCCGGAGCAAGCTGCCGAAGGCGCGCCGACAGGCGGGCCGGGTGCCGCCCTGCGCGTCATCGGCTGGTTCCCGGGCGCCGGACCATCCAGTCGGGCCTGCCGCCACCGGCTGCACCGCGGCCAACCTCCAAGGAGAGTATCCATGGCTTTCGAACTGCCCCCCCTACCCTACCCGCCCAACGCGCTTGCCGCGCGTGGCATGTGCCAGCAGACCCTGGAGCTGCATCATGGCAAGCACCACCAGGCCTACGTGACGGCGTTGAACGGCTTCGTCGAGAAGAACGAGGCGTTGCAGAACAAGTCGCTGGACGAGATCGTGACCTTCAGCCGCGGCAAGCCGGACATGGCGCCGGTGTTCAACAACGCGGGCCAGCACTGGAACCACATCCTGTTCTGGCAGAACCTGTCACCGAACGGGGGCACGATCCCTGGCAGCCTTGAAGGCAAGATCGTCGAGGATTTCGGCAGCGTCGACGCCTTCAAGGATGCCTTCAAGACAGCCGCCACCACCCAGTTTGGGTCCGGCTGGGCTTGGCTGGTGCTGGGCAGCGATGGCAAGCTTAAGGTGACCAAGACCCCGAACGGATCCAACCCGCTGGCCGAGGATGCCGGCCGCCCATTGCTCGGGCTCGATGTGTGGGAGCACTCCTACTACCTCGACTTCAACAACCGCCGCCCGGACTACGTGACCAACTTCCTCGACAAGCTGGCCAACTACGAGTTCGCCGACGCCCAGCTCAAGGCGGCCTGATCCCGTTCCGGCCGGCCACCGCGCCGGCCGGACCCGTCGGATCGTCGTTGCAACGGCCCTGCTGGTCTGGGCCAGACCCGCAGGGCTCACCGCCAGCGCCGCCGGAACGAAAAGATATATCCGTGGCGTCGCGGAAAGTCCGCTGGACAGCCGTTCTGCGGTTACGGTGCCACCGGGGATCATCGTCGGCACTGGAGAGTGGGCACGCCAGATATGTCGAACCGGGGCGTCTGTGACGTGGTGATGCTCGGTGCCTGGGTAGCTCACTGATCTCCTGCTCTATCGCCCGAGCCGATGTGGTGCCCATGTTCGTGCCAGCCGCCGTTCCGGGTCCCGGATGGTCACGGCACTCCATTTCACCGTTTTATTCGTTCGCCTGACGAAGCTAAATTGCAGGGCGGCGCAAATACCGGCCGCACGGCACGTTGAGGTAGGCGGGAAGGCCTGAAGCGCCGGACCCCGACCTGCCTGCTGACCTGACCGAAGGACGACCGATGAACCAGGTTTCCCCGCCTGTCGCGCCGCCTGAGCTGGAAAGGAGCCGGCAGACCCGGTCTCAGCAGGTGGCGCGCAGCGTCCTGGGAGGCATCCTGGTTCTGCTCGGGCTGTTCACCCTGCGCGACTTCCTGCCGGCCCTGGTGTGGGCTGTGGTCTTCGCCATCGCCACCTGGCCTCTTTACGGGCGCGTCAAGCGCCGCTGGCCTCCAGGCAGGCACAACCTCGCACTTCCGCTCCTGTTCACCGCCATGATCGCACTGGTGTTCCTGATCCCGATCTCGCTGATCGCGTTCGAGGCGGCCCGCGAGGCCCAGGGCGTCCTCGCCTGGATGGGACATGCGCGGCATGCCGGGGTGCCCGTGCCCGGGTGGGTGCATCGCCTGCCGATCGAGAGCGACGCGGCTACGGCATGGTGGCAGCAGCACCTGTCGACGCCCGACGACGCGTCCGACCTGTTCGCGTCCATACGCGCCGGCGGCAACCTGCGCATGACACGCCAGCTCGGCAGCCAAGTGGCGCATCGCAGCACACTGTTCGCCTTCAGCATCATCACCCTGTTCTTCCTGTTTCGGGAGGGCGAGGCGGTGATCGGGCAGATGCTGGTGGCCAGCCGTCGCGCATTCGGGGCACGCGGCGAGCGGATCGGCCGGCAGATGGTGGCGTCCGTGCATGGCACGGTGGATGGGTTGGTGCTGGTGGGTCTGGGCGAAGGGCTGCTGCTCGGCATCGCCTACGCGATCGCAGGCGCGCCGCATCCTACCCTGTTCGGCGTGCTGACCGCAGTAGCCGCCATGATCCCGTTCTGCGCGGTGCTGGCGATCGGGCTCGCGTCCGTGCTGGTGCTGGCCCAGGGTTCCACCGTCGCAGCGATCGTGCTGTTCGTGTTCGGCATGGTTGTGGTGTTTGCGTCCGATCACTTCGTGCGGCCGGTGCTGATCGGCGGGGCGACCAAACTGCCGTTCCTGTGGGTGCTGCTGGGCATCCTGGGCGGCGTCGAAGCGTGGGGATTGCTGGGCCTGTTCCTCGGACCGGCCATTATGGCGGCCCTGATCCTGTTGTGGCGGGAATGGACCGCACCGGCCAGCGGGCTACAGGATGCCTGAACGAGCGAGGGGCGGGCAGGCGGGATTCGAACCCACGACCCCCAGTCCCCCAGACTGATGCGCTACCAGGCTGCGCTACTGCCCGCTCGCCGTTCGGCAAACGGGATGTAGCAGCCGATTTCGGTCACCGCAATCCGGTGGGAACGAACGGGCTTCCGGAGTGGGCTTGCCCGGGGGCCGCTTAGATCGGCAGACGCTCGCGGATCATTTCAAGTTCGCCCAGCACGGTGATCAGGGCATGGCGCAGGCGACGCGCCTCGATCTCCAGCTCGTCGGCTTCGACCACCGGCAACGGAGCCGGAAGATCGGATCCGTCTGCGTCCGGTGGCACCGGGATGTGCTGCACGAGAACAGGCAGTGGTGTCGGATCGTCATCACCCCGATCGGCCGCATCCGGCGGCGGCAGGTCGCCAGACAAGGTGCCGTCGCCCTCGCGCAGCAGCCTTTGCACGCCCTTGATGGTGTAGCCCTGGATATACAGCAGGTCCGAGATACGTCGCAGCAGGGCGATGTCGTCGGGTCGGTAGTAGCGCCGCCCACCGCCCCGTTTCAGTGGCTTCACCTGGAGGAACCGCGTTTCCCAGAAGCGGAGCACATGCTGCGGAATGTGAAGGTCGTCCGCTACCTCGCTGATGGTGCGGAAAGCGGATGGGCTTTTCTTGAGGCGTCCGCTCCGGTCTGGCGACGGGTCGCGCGGCTCGTCGTCTTGTCCGAACCCGTCCTCGTCCGCATCGGGATCCCAACCGCCACCCTGGCTCATGCCGTGTCGTCCTCGTCGCCCGGCTCCTGGCCGTTGACACGCGCCTTCAGCACCTGGCTTGGTCGGAACACCAGCACCGACCGCGGCAGGATCGGCACCTCGAGGCCGGTCTTCGGGTTTCGGCCAACCCGACGACCCTTCTGCCTGACGGAAAAGGTACCGAAGCCGCTGATCTTGACCGGATCCCCGGCAGCCAGGGCCAGGGCGAGCTGTTCCAGCACCGCTTCCAGCAGCGCCGCAGACTCGTTCCGTGACAGGCCCACCTGCGTATAGATATGCTCCGCCAGGCTGGCTCTGGTCACAGTGCTCATGATGCGACCGTAAGCACAGCGACAACAACCGTCAAACCAACGTTTATACCTATTGGCCTTATAACATTGACATTAATAAAGTCCAGCAAGCAACTGTTTTTGCGGCAAAAAATCATGTCAACGATACAGGAAACGATCGATCCGCGTTGGCATCAGGTGTGTCTTGAAAGCGCAAGGAGCCGGAGGTGTCTCCTGAACGCTACAGCCGGCACCTACACCCGAAGCAGTGCTGAGCCCCAGGTGAGGCCACCGCCTAGCGCCTCCATCAGCACCAGATCGCCCGGCTGTATGCGGCCATCGCCAATGGCCTCGGCGAACGCAAGGGGAATGGACGCCGCGGAGGTGTTGGCATGGCGATCCACCGTGACCACCACCCGTTCCGGCGGCAGGCCGAGCTTGCGGCCCATCCCGTCGATGATACGCTTGTTGGCCTGGTGCGGCACGAGCCAGTCCACGTCTGTGTAGGCCAACCCGTTGGCCGCTAGTGCTTCGTCCACCGCGCCGGCCAATTTGGAAACGGCGTGGCGGAAGATCTCGCGGCCGTTCATCCGCAGGTGGCCGGTGGCCCCGTCTCGACCGGCCCAGCCGTCGACGTAGAGCAGGTCGCCGGTGCTTCCCTCCGAATGCAGGTGGGTCGACAGCAATCCAGGCCCGTCCGCCGGTCCGGCCCGCATCACCACCGCGCCGGCACCGTCGCCGAACAGCACGCAGGTGGCTCGGTCCTGCCAGTCCAGCAGGCGCGAGAACACTTCCGCTCCGATCACCAGCACCGTCCGGGCCTGGCCGGACCGGATCAACGCGTCGGCCATCGACAACGCGTAGATGAAGCCGCTGCACGCTGCGGACAGGTCGAAGGCAAAGCCGCCCGTCATGCCAAGTGCCGCCTGCACCCGCACCGCCGTTGCCGGGAACGCTTGATCCGGGGTGCTGGTGGCGAGCAGGACGGCATCCACCTCGGCGGCGTCGACGCCTGCGGCCGACAACGCCCTGCGTGCAGCCTGGGCCGCCATGAAGGTGCAGGTTTCATGGGGAGCGGCGAGGTAGCGCTGCCCGATGCCGGTGCGCTCGCGGATCCACGCGTCGGACGTGTCGACCCGACCGGCGAGCTCGTCGTTGCTCACCACCCGTTCGGGAAGATAGGTGCCGGCGCCGAGAAAGGTGGAGCGGAACGACATGAAGGTCCGTCGATCTGTTGTGCGGCTGGCAGGAAGACGAGCAGGCCGGAACCAGGGCGTGGCCGGTTCTGTTCAGCCCATGGCGGCGAGGCGACCAGTCGCGGCGATGTCCTCTGCCGACACCGCAGGATCGAGCCCCTGCGCCGCGGCGGTCAAGGAAAAGTCGGCGCCGACGGCGACCAGCTCTGGCACGTGAGCGGGTTCCGGTTTGACGCCAAGGCCTGCGACGCCCGCGCGTATCCTATCATTGAAGCGGTGCGTCACCATGTCCATGGCGACATCGACCGCGTGGGCGAAGGCTTCCGCGTCCGCACCGCCGTGCGATTTCACCACCACGCCGTTCAACCCCACCAGCACGGCGCCGTTGTAGCGGCGCGGGTCGAGCCATTCGCGCATCCGGTCGAGCCCGGGACGCGCCAGCACGTAGCCCAGGCGCGACATCGTGCTGGCGTTGAACACCTGTCTCAACAAGGTGCCGGCCAGCTTCAGCGCCCCTTCCCCGGTCTTCAGGGCCACGTTGCCGGTGAAGCCGTCCGTGACCACCACGTCGGTGGTGCCCGCGGTGATGTCATGTCCCTCGACGAAGCCGTGGAACTGACCAGAGAGGGGGCTGGCGCGCAGCATGTCCGCTGCCTGGCGTAGCCGGTCGTCGCCTTTCATCTGCTCCGAGCCCACGTTGAGCAGGCCGATGCTGGGGGTAGGCAGGCCGAGCACGACGCGGGCGAACGCTTCGCCCATCACCGCGAACTCGACCAGGTTGCGGCTGTCGCAGGCCACGTTGGCGCCGAGGTCGAGCATGACCACGTCGCCGCGCGCGGACGGGCTGATCGCCGCCAGCGCCGGTCGGTCGATGCCCGGCATGGTCTTGACCACGATTTTAGCCAGCGCCAGCAACGCGCCGGAGTTGCCGGCGGAGACCACGCCCTGGGCCTCGTGCCGGGCCACCGCATCCATTGCCATGCGCATGGAAGAGTCGCGCAGCCGTAGCGCCGCGGTGCCCTTCATCTCGTTGGTGATGGCAGACGCCGCATGGCGGATGGTGCAGACCGCACGGGCCGCCTTGGACCGCGCCAACAGCGGCAGCAGCCG
>CAXSHC010000060.1:1575-2760 GCA_964236745.1 uncultured Acetobacteraceae bacterium | reverse complement strand
CGCGCCTCGTCACCGATCAACAGGAAACGGGCCGACGGATGGCGCTCGGCTGCGAGCGCCAGGCCTTCCACGACGATCTCGGGCGCACCATCCCCACCCATCGCGTCGACGGCTAGGGAATACGCGCCGGTACCACCGTCCTCGGCCGTTGAGTCGTCCGGCACGAGGCTCATCGTGTCCTGCCGGACATCTGCCCGGAACGCCTGCCGAAACAAACGCGCATCCGGATCAGACCCGGCTCAGGTCCGTACGACACCCTTCAGCGCCTTGCCAGCCTGCACTACTTCGCGGCCGTCGTAGTGCCCGCAATGACCGCAAACGTGGTGCGGGCGCTTGAGCTCGCCGCAGTTCGAGCAGTCGTTGTGCGCTTCACGCGGCAGCGCCTGGTGGCTCCGGCGCATGCCGGCGCGCGAAGGCGAGGTCTTTCTTTTGGGAACAGCCATGGGCCTGAGCCCCTCCAGTTTCGAAGCAGATGGGCAGCTGCGTGCCGCACAGGGGGTCGCCCGGGAGGACGACGGCGTCGCCAACGGGCGTCGGATGAGCGGCGGCCTCTACCAGAGCCATCCGGCCTTCGCAAGCGACCCGTGCCGTGACAGGTCCGCGCCCGGACCGCCGCGATACCGGACCAGTCCCCGTCAGTTGTTGTTTCGCCGGCGTGCCGCCAGCGCCGCGAAGGGATTGGGTCGATCCGGCGTCGCCGCTTCCGCCTCGTCGTCGGGCAGGTCGACGCTGCCGATACCGGGCGGCAGCGCGGCCCCCGGCTTGCGCGGATACGGATCGAGCGCCAGCGCCAGCTGCTCGGCAGCGGCCTCGCCGAGGTCGATCGTCCCGTTGATGTAGGGAAGGTCGTCGTCCTCCTCCAAGTCGAGCGCCGCCTCCCCGTCCCCATCCGCCTCGTCATCGGATGGCCGTTGACGCGGCATCTGGTCGACGGGAACGAACCGCACCGTGAACTGCTCGGCGACGGTCGCGGTGAAGTCGTCCAGGGTGGCAACGCAGACCTGGTCCAGGGTGGCCTGCAACAATCCTTCTGCGGTCACGCGACCGGATGCGTCGGCGCCGGACAGGTGAAACCGGCATTGCACGGAATGCACCGTCGGCACGGCGAGGCGGCGTGCCAGAGCCAGGCACTCGACGGGATCCGCTTCCACGATGGTGTCCAGGACGATTGTTCCCGACTGCCCT
>CAXSHC010000060.1:0-1565 GCA_964236745.1 uncultured Acetobacteraceae bacterium | reverse complement strand
GGTCTCGTCCGGACGCAGCGAGGCGAGGCTCCTGACCTGGATCCTGCGCGACAGCTCCGGCTGCTGACTCACTTGGCACGTTCCCCCAAAGTCGAATGATCCGGCCGCGCCGAAGATTGACACCGTCCGGCCGTTCGGGCACCGACGGCAACACTCCGACCGATGCCACACGCCACACGTGGGCGTTCCATCCGACTAGGCCATGTCGCGCCACCCGGGCAACCGGGGATCGACCGAAGAAGGACCGTCGCCTGCCATGCGGACCGTCGAACCCCGTGCCGCCCGTTCCCGCATCGGCCTGCTTCTCGGCATCGTCCTGGCCGCCTCGCCACTCGCGCTGTCGGGCTGCGCCCTGTTCGCGCCGATCCCGACCGAGCGCGGCCAGATGGTGGAGAAGGAGGACTACGACAAGCTGGTTCCGGGCACGACCACGCGCGCCGACGTGACGGCGCTGCTCGGTTCGCCCACCTCGCGTGCCACCTTCGACGACAACACCTGGTACTACATCGGCGAGGTGACGGCGCCCGTGCCGCTCGCGCGACCCAAGATCGACCACCAGCAGGTCCTGGTGCTGAACTTCGACAACAGCGGAACCCTGCGCGGCGTGCGTCGCCTCGACCAGTCCAACGCCCACGACGTCGCCATGGTCAGCCGGGTTACCCCGTCGCCGGGCAGCGAGGCGTCGTTCATGCAGCAGCTGATCGGCAATGTCGGCCGCTACAACCCGCTGGGCGCGGTGGGCGGCGACACCCTGGGCGGGTCCGGCCTCGGCGGGCTCGGCAGCAACAACGGCGCCGGCCATGGCGGCGCGGGCAACACCCTGCCCTAGTCGCCCGGCTTTTGCCGCCGGCCACGGGTTCAGAACGGCAGCCTGATCCGCGCGCGCAGGCCGCCGAGCGGGCTGCGCTCCAACCAGATGTCGCCGCCATGCGCCTGGATGATGTCCCGGGCAATGGTCAGGCCAAGGCCTGTGCCGCCGCCCGAGCCGCTTTCAAAGGCGCGGAACATCTGCTCGCGCCGGTCGTCCGGGATGCCGGGCCCGTCATCGTCGACCAGCACCACCACCGCGCGCGCTTCCGCCGTCGCGGTGATAGCGACCCGGCCGCCATGCCGGCGCGCGTTTTCCACGAGGTTGGTGAACACCCGCCTGATCGCGCCCTGGCGCAGCACAATGTCCGGCATCGCGGTGGCCGAAACCGACAGCACCTCTGCCCCGCCACGCGCCGCCGCCGCCGCGACCTCTTCCAGCAGCGCCGGCAGGCAAACGGGCTCGGCCTGTTCGGCGCCCTCGCCGCGGGCGAAGGACAGGTAGCCCTCGATCATGCGATCCATCTCGGCGACGTCCGCCACCATGCCGCCGATGTCCGGCACCAGGGTCGCCGCGTCCACCCGGCCGCTCTGCGGCAGCATCGCCAGGGTTAGGCGCATCCGGGTCAAGGGAGTGCGAAGATCATGCGACACACCGGCCAGCATGGCGGTGCGCTGCGCCACAAAACGCAGGATCCGTTCCTGCATCCGGTTGAAGGCACCCGCCGCCTTGCGCACCTCCTGCGCGCCTTCCGGCC
>CAXSHC010000059.1:0-11326 GCA_964236745.1 uncultured Acetobacteraceae bacterium | reverse complement strand
GGCTGCTGTCGGTGCAGCGTCCGGACGGCGGCTGGGGCGAGGACTGCGCTTCCTTCGAGGGCGGGATGCCGGGACATTACCACCGCAGCCTGCCGTCGCAGACCGGCTGGGCGCTGCTCGGGCTGATGGCGGCGGGCAGGCGCGACCATCCGGCGGTGGCGCGCGGCGTCGCCCACCTCGTCGCCAGCCAGGACGGGCAAGGCGAATGGGAGGAGCAGCCCTACAACGCGGTCGGCTTTCCGCGTGTGTTCTATCTGCGCTACCACGGCTACAGGCTGTTCTTCCCGCTGCTGGCGCTGTCGCGTTACCGCCTGCTCGGCCGCAGCAACAGCAGCCAAGTTTCCTACGGGTTCTGATCCGGCGGCGCCCGCACGTGATCCTGGGAATCCTGGTCGGCCTGGAAGCGGAAGCGGTGCTGGCGCGCAGGCTGAAAGGCCCGGTGCGGGTCGGCATCGGTGGCGCCACGGCGCCAGGCGGAAGACGGGCGGTCGACGCGCTGCTGGCGGGGGGGGCCACCCACCTGCTCAGCTTCGGCCTGGCCGGCGGGCTCGATCCGGCGCTTCGTCCCGGCACGTTGCTGGTGCCGGAACGGGTGGTGGTCGGGAACCGTGGCCTGCGCTGCGACTCTGCCCTGCGCGCCCGACTCGGGGAAGGAGTCGCGTCCAGCCTGCTGCACAGCGACGCGCTGGTGTCGGAGGCGGGCGAGAAGCAGCGCTTGTTCGCCGCCACGGGATGCGCCTCGGTCGACATGGAAAGCGGCATCGTGGCGGTGGCGGCGGAAGCAGCGGGGCTGCCGTTCGCGGTGCTGCGCGCGGTGTGCGACCCGGCGGAACGGACGCTGCCTGCGGCGGCGCGCCTGCCGCTCCATCCGGACGGGCGGGTGCGGGTCGGCGCGCTGGCGAACTCGATCCTGCACGACCCCTGGCAGCTGCCCTCCCTGGTGTCGCTAGGGCGCGACGCGGGGCTGGCCAGACGGATGCTATCGAACCGGATCAACGCTCTCGCCAACGTATTGACGAATGTGTAACGATTGTGGAGGACACACGGGCAGCGGATCGGCGGGAGCAGGCACGACATGGGTCAGATTGGACAACGAGCACGGCGTCGGGCAGCGGGATCGGCTGGCGTCCCGTCCGGACCTGCGCCTTCGTCCGGACCGGTGCCGGCCAGGCGTGCGTCGCCCTCGAAAGCGCTCAAGATCACGTCGGATAAACCTCGAGCGACCGGGACAGCCATGGCCAAGGCTTCCGTGACCAAGCCGCCCGCCACCAAATCCCTGCGGGACAAGCCCCCGGCCGCAGCGCCCGGGACGCCCATTCCGGCTTCTCGTGCCCGGCCTGCCACGGCGCCTGCTCCCGTGCCGCTCCCTGTGGCAGCCTCGCAGGCGCCGCACCGGGTCGCATCCTCGTTCCTTGGCTATGTCGACAGCTTTTCCGACGGGCTTGCGCGCGGCTGGGGCGTGGACACGCGCAGCCCGGAGCGGCCGACCCGGCTGCACGTGCTGGTGGACCGGCAGGAGGTGGCGCAGGTCGTGTGCGACCAGGCGCGCGAGGACGTGCAGGCCGCGCTCGGACACCCGAGCGGCCGGCTCGGATTCAGCTTCCAGCTGCCGCCCGAGCTGGTGGACGGCAACCCGCACACGGTGTCGTTCCGCTTCGGTGACCGCACGGTGGTGCCGCACCTGGACGAAGCCGGCGCGGAAACGCGGCAGGAAGAGTACGGCTTCACCCTGCACCGCCGCTTCGAAATGCAGAGCTTCATCGACGGCATGAAACAGGGCGCGCTGCGCGGCTGGGTGCAGCGGGTCGATCCGTTGAACGGCGAGCGCGGCGGCGGCTGCCACATCCTGGTCACCGCGGGCGGGGTGCGCGTGGCGCAGGTCAAGGCGGACCGGTATCGCGGCGACGTGGCGGCGGCGCTGGGCGGCGATCCGAATTGTGGCTTCGAGATCATCCTGCCGAACGCGTTCCGGCGCGGCGGGCAGCAAACGTTCCGGTTCGTGGTGACGCCGGACGACGTGGAACTGGCCGGCAGCCCGCTGACCACCAGCCTGGTGGACGACCAGCTGGAAGCGAGGCTGATCGAGATCCAGGCGACGGTCGACCGGCTGTACGGCGAGATCGGCCGGCTACGCACGAACGTGGCCGACGTGGTGCCGAAGCCGGCCTACAACCTGGGCGACTACGATCGCTGGGCGCGTCGCTACTACGACCGGCTGCGCGCGCGCGTGTCGGCGGAGCGGGCCCGGGAGGCGGCAACGGTGGCGCCGGGCGAGGTGGTGCCCGAGCCGCTGGTGAGCATCCTGGTGCCGACCTACAAGCCGATGATGTCGGACTTCACCGCGGCGGTGGATTCGGTGCTGTCGCAGACCTACCGCAACTGGGAGCTGATCATCGTCGACGACGGCGCCAAGTCGCCGGAGGTGGCGGCGCGGATCAGGCAGTACTGCGCAGGGGATCCGCGCATACGCGCGGTGACGCTGAAGAAGAACCTCGGCATCAGCGGCGCCACCAACGCCGGGCTCCGCGAGGTGCGCGGCGAGTACGTGGCGTTCTTCGACCATGACGACCTGCTGGTGGACGTGGCGATCGAGATGATGGTGCGCGCGGCGCGCCAGACCGGTGCCCGCATGTTGTTCTCCGACGAGGACAAGATCGACCAGGCGGGCTACTTCCTGGAGCCGAACCTGAAGCCGGACTACAACCACCGCTACCTGCTCGGCTGCAACTACATCTGCCACCTGCTGTTCGTGGAGGCGAAGACGCTGGCCAAGGTGGGCGAGCTGCGTGCGGCGTATGACGGCGCGCAGGACCACGACCTGATCCTGCGGCTGGTGGAGGAGATCCCGCGCGAGCAGATCCACCACGTGCCGGAAGTGCTGTATCACTGGCGCAAGACGCCGAACTCGACTGCGGTGAACATCGGCAACAAGACCTATGCCATCGATGCCGGGGTGAAGGCGGTGTCCGACCACCTCAAGCGGCTGGGCGTGAAGGCGGAGGTGAGCGCCATACGCGGCCTCACGCTGTATGGCATCACGTGGCTGCAGAAGGCGCAGCCCAGGGTGTCGATCATCATCCCGTTCAAGGACCAGGTGGCCACCACCAAGCGCTGCGTCGAGGCGCTGCTGTCGAACACCGACTACAAGGCGTTCGAGATCGTGCTGGTGAACAACTGGTCGGTCACGCGGGAAGCGGCCGACTTCGTCAAGCGCGTGTCGCGGCTGGACCGCGTGCGTGTGCTGACGGTCGAGGAGGAGTTCAACTATTCCCGCCTGAACAACCTCGCGGCGCGGGACAACCCAGCCGATTATTATTTCTTCATGAACAACGACGTGTTCGTGGACGACAAGGACTGGCTGAAGACGATCGTGGGCGAGGCGCTGGCGGCACCGGACGTCGCGGTGGTCGGCGGCAAGTTCCTTTATCCCAACGACACCATCCAGCACGCGGGCGTGGTGGTGGGGCCGGCGGGGGTCGCGGCGCACGTGCATCGCGGCGCGCCGCTGACCGATTACGGGTATATCGGCCGCGCCATGTTGAGCCACGAGGTGTCGGCGGTGACGGCGGCGGGCATGCTGATCAGGGCGTCGGTGTTCCATGAGGTGGGCGGGTTCGACGAGCAGCACCTCAAGGTCGCCTACAACGACGTCGACCTGTGCCTGAAGGTGCGCGACGCGGGCTGGCGCATCGTGTGGTGCGCGGAGTTCACCGCTTATCACCACGAAAGCCTGTCGCGCGGCAGCGACGACCGACCGGAGCACGAGGCGCGGTTCTTCGCGGAAACGCGCACCATGCAGGAGCGCTGGGGGATGAACCCGCGCTTCCAGCGCGACCCGTTCTATTCCAAGCACTTCACCGTGGACCGGCAGCCCTTCTTCGACCTGGTCGACCCCGCGGAGGAGTGAGTGCGGCGGCGGCGTGCAGGCTGCCTGCGCGGTCGTCCAGATGGCAGCCGGTGCGGCGGTCGGTGCGGCCCGATCACGAAACCGGATGATGTCTTGAAGCGGGCTTGGCCGGAACGATGGCGCATGCGAGCGTGGCGCATGGGATGCGTTGCGGGAGATGAGATGCGACACGGCGGTTGTCGTGAAATCCTTTACGGGTGTGAAAGCAACCGTGGACGTGCCAGCCTTGCACGCGCCCGTTCCGTACGCGCCTGATCGATGCGCCAGCTTTTCGCCCCGGGTGCCGACGCGGTGCTGCGTTTGGTGCTGCTCGTAGCACTCGCGGTGGTGGTCGGCGGGCTGGTGGTGGCGGGCGGAGTGTCGCGCTCGGACTGGGCGTATCGCGTCGCCGTGGCGCCGACCCAGCCGGTGCCGTTCAGCCACAAGCACCATAACGGCGAGCTCGGGATCGATTGCCGTTATTGCCACACCTCCGTCGAGGCCTCCTCGACCGCAGGGATCCCGCCGACCTGGACCTGCATGACCTGCCATTCGCAGATCTGGACCGGCTCGCCCATGCTCGCCCCGGTGCGGGACAGCCTGGCCGAGAACAAGCCGCTGCACTGGGCGCGTGTGAACCGGCTGCCGGACTACGTGTACTTCAACCATTCGGTGCACGTGACCAAGGGCATCGGCTGTTCCACCTGCCACGGCCCGATCAACACCATGCAGCTTACCTATCGCGCGCACGCCTTCACCATGGCGTTCTGCTTGAACTGCCACCGCAACCCGGAGCGCTACATACGCACCCCGGACCAGATCTGGAACATGGAATGGCAGCCGGGCGCCGACCAGGAGCGGATCGGCCGGGCGCTGGTGGCGCAGGCGCACATACGGCCGGGCGCGCAGCTGAGCGACTGCTCGACATGCCACCGGTGAAGGAAGCGTTCCGATGACAGCGGATCCGGACGACCTCCAGGCGATACGCGCGGCGCTACGCGCCCGCGACGCGCGCGGCCGGCTCGACTGGCGCAGCCTGGAGGAGGTGGCGGGCACGCCGGCGTTCCGTCGCTTCCTGAAGTCGGAATACCCGTCCGTCGCCGACCTGTCCGGCCCAGGCGGGAACAGGGGGATCGATCGGCGCCGGTTCTTCCGGGTGATGGCGGCGTCGCTGGCGCTGGCCGGGCTGGGCGGTTGCGACGACGACGACACGGACGGCCGCACGGAGGAGGTGCCGCCGGTGCGCGACCCGGTGCACGCGCATGCCGAATCGGTGCTGCGCTACGCCACCGCCACCCTGACCGACGGCTACGCCAACGGGGTACACGTGCTGACCCGCTACGGCCGGCCGACCAAGATCGAAAGCAACGACGCGCATCCCTGGACGCGCGGCGGCACCGACCTGCAGGGGCAGGCCTCGATCCTGGGGCTGTACGACCCATACCGTTCGCAGGCGGTGCTGCAGAACGGGCGCGCCACCGACTGGGACACGCTGCGCGCGGCGCTGCTCGGGCCGATGGCGGCGTTCCGGGCTGAGGGGGGCGCGGGCGTGCGCCTGCTGACCGGGCCGGTCACCTCGCCGTCACTGGCGGCACAGGTGGCGGCTTTGCAGGCTGCGATGCCGCGGATGCGCTGGCACGGGCACGAGCCGGTATCGCGGGCAGGCGTGCGCGACGGCAGCCGGCAAGCGTTCGGGCAGGTGCTGGAAACGCGCTGGCGCTTCGACCGGGCGCGTGTGGTGGTGGCGCTGGACGGCGACTTCCTGGATCCGGGGCCGCAGCAGGTGGGGGTGTCGCGCGACTGGGTCACGGCACGGCGCGCGTCGGCGGCGCAAGGGCCGCTGCTGACGCTGCACGCGTTCGGGCCGACGCCGTGCCTGACCAGCGCCAAGGCGGACCACCACGCGCCGCTGTCGGGCGCGGAGCTGGTCGCGCTGGCAGGTTGCCTGGCGGACGGTCGCGACTGGACCGGGGCGCAGGCGCCGGCGGTGCGTCGTGCGGCGGCGGCGCTGGACGGGGCGCGCGGGGCCGGCATCCTGCTGGCCGGCAGCACGCAGCCGGCGGAGGTGCACGAGGCGGTGCACCGGGCCAATGCCAGGCTGGGCAACCTGGGCGGGCCGGTGTTCCAGACCACGCCGGCGGAGGTGGCGGTGGAGAGCCTT
The DNA here is from genome assembly GCA_964236745.1 of uncultured Acetobacteraceae bacterium. GTDB lineage: Bacteria > Pseudomonadota > Alphaproteobacteria > Acetobacterales > Acetobacteraceae > Lichenicola. The sequence continues at coordinate 5,279 of CAXSHC010000059.1, read as the reverse complement.
TCCTCGCTGGTGGAGGCGATGCGCGGGGGCGAGGTGCGCGCCCTGCTGATGCTCGGCTGCAACCCGGCCTATGACGCGCCGTCCGACGTCGGCTTCGTCGACGCGCTGGGCAGGGTGCCGCTCAAGATCCATGCCGGGATCACCGTCGACGAGACCGCCACCCATAGCGACTGGCACCTGCCGCTGCTGCACCCGCTGGAAGGCTGGGGCGACGCGCGTGCCTTTGACGGCACGGTGTCGCTGCTGCAACCGACGATCGCGCCGTTCTATGACGGGCGCTCGGTGCCGGAGATCCTGTCCGTGTTGTTCGAGCCGCAGCCGCGGAACGGGATGACGCTGCTCCGGGCGTACTGGTCCGGGCAGTGGGGAAACGGGGCGGAGATGCGCTGGCGGGAGTCGCTGCGCCATGGCTTCGTGGACGGGAGCGCGCTTCCTCCGGTGCAGGCGGTGGCGGTGGCGGCGGTGACATCGGCCGCGACGCCCGATCCTGCCGCGCCGGACGGGCTGGAGCTGCTGTTCCGGGCGGACCCGTCGATTCGGGACGGCTCGCTCGCCGACAACGCGTGGCTGCAGGAATGCCCCAAGCCGCTGAGCAAGATCGTGTGGGAGAACGTGGTGGCGGTGTCGCCGCTGCTGGCCGGGCGGGAAGGCATCAGGAACGGCGACGTGCTGGAGATCGAGGCGGACGGGCGCAGGCTGGAGGCACCGGCCTGGATCACGCCCGGGCAGGCGGAGCACAGCCTGACGGTGACGCTGGGCTATGGGCGTCGCGCGCCGGAGATGCTGTCGTACGGGCTGGGCTACGACGCTTATGCGTTGCGACGCCACGAAACGCCGTGGCGGGTGGACGGCGCGACGATGCGCCGCACCGGCCACCGCGTCGCGGTCGCGTGCACGCAGGACCACGCGTCGATGGAAGGGCACGACTTCGTGCGCATGCAGCATCCGGGGGAGCGGCAGCGCGATGGGGGGTCGGAACGGCCGCCGACGCTGTATGCGGCTGCGTCCGCCACGCCCGGGGACGATCGCGGGGGCGGGCACAAGGATGGGGATGGTCGCGCCTGGGGCATGGTGATCGACCTGGACAGCTGCATCGGCTGCAACGCCTGCGTGGTGGCGTGCCAGTCCGAGAACAACATCGCGGTGGTCGGACGCGAGGAGGTGATGCGGGGCCGGGAGATGCACTGGCTGCGGATCGACCGCTACTACGCGGGCGGGCTGGACGCGCCGGACACGCGCTTCATGCCGGTGCCCTGCATGCATTGCGAGGAAGCGCCGTGCGAGGTGGGCTGTCCGGTGGAGGCGACATTGCACGACCACGAGGGGCTCAACCTCATGGTGTACAACCGTTGCGTCGGCACGCGTGCCTGCTCCGGCTATTGTCCGTACAAGGTGCGGCGGTTCAACTACCTCGATTATTCCGCGGGTGCTGCGCCGTCGATCCAGGCCATGCGCAACGTCGACGTGACGGTGCGCGCCGCCGGCGTGATGGAGAAATGCACCTATTGCGTGCAGCGGATCGTGGAAGCGCGGATCGACAGCGACAAGACCGGGCAGCCGATCGCGGACGGCGTGGTACGCACCGCCTGCCAGACCGCCTGCCCGACTCGGGCGATAGATTTCGGCAACCTTGGCGATGCTTCGTCGCAGGTGACGGCGCAGCGCAAGGACGGGCGCAACTACGCGCTGCTGGGCGAGCTCGGCGTGCGGCCGCGCACCACCTACCTGGCCGGGCTGCTGCCGCCGCCGCCGCCGGACGGAAATGCGGCATGACGGCGCACCCGACCACCCTGATCCGTTCCGACCAGACCTTCGAAAGCATCGGCCGGTCGATCGAGCAGGCGGCGTTCGGCAAGGTGGGCACGGCCTGGTGGCTGGCGATGTTCGCGTCGGCGGGGCTGGTCGGGCTGCTGGTGGTTTCGGTCGGCTGGCTGTTGGTTGAAGGGGTCGGGGTCTGGGACAACAACATTCCCGTCACCTGGGCGCTCGACATCGTCGGCTATGACTGGTGGATCGGCGTCGCCACCGGGTCGCTGGCGTTGTCGGTGCTGCCGCTGCTGCTGGACCGGAGCTGGCGCGGCGGCATCGCGCGGGTTTCGGAAACGGTGGCGGTGCTGGCGGCGGTGGCGGCGGGGATCTACCCGATCATTCACTTGGGGCGGCCGTGGTTCTTTTATTGGAACCTGCCGTATCCGAACACCATGCTGCTTTGGCCGCAGTTCCGTTCCCCGCTTTACTGGGACGCGATCGACATCCTCAGCTTTCTGGTAATCAGCGTGTCGGTCTGGTACCTGGGGCTGTTGCCGGACCTGGCCAGCTTGCGCGACCGGGCGGTAGACCGACTGCACGGCGACGACCGGGAAGAAAGCGGCGGGCGCTTTGCGCGGCGGATCGCGCAGTTCTATGGCGTCGCGGCACTCGGCTGGCGCTCCTCGGCGCCGCACTGGCACAGGCGCGGGCAGGCGCTGCGCATCATCGGGCTGCTCGGCGTGGTGGTGGTGGTGTCGCTGCAGACCGGTGCGGCGGTGATGTTCGCGGGCGCGCCGGAGCCTGGCTGGCATGACACGCTGCAGCCGGTGGAGTTCCTGGTGGTTGCGCTGTTTTCCGGCATCGCCGCCAGCACGCTGGTGGTGGTGGTGGTGCGTTCGGCGTTCACCCTCGGCGGCGTGATCACGGAAGCGCATCTCGACCGTCTGGGACGCCTGCTGCTGGGCGTCGGACTGCTGGACGCGTATTGCGTCGCCACGGAAATGTTCGCCACCGGAACCAGCGGCACCGCCTACGCGGTGGCCTCCCTGGCGCAGCGGCTGCACGGACCGCATGCCTGGGCGTTCTGGGTGATGGTGCTGGCCGCCTTGCTGCCGGTGCAGCTGCTATGGCTGAAGGGGGCGAGGCAGTCGCCGCCACTGCTGTTGTTGATCGCGGCCGCGGTCTGCGTCGGCACCTGGGCGGACCACTTCATGGTGATCGTGGTGACGCTGCAGCACGATTTCCTGCCTTCCTCCGACTTGGCGACCTACACGATCGGGTTCTGGGGGATGGCGACGTTTCTCGGCTCGTGCGGGCTGTTCCTGTTTATGCTGCTGCTGGCGATGCGCCTGCTGCCGGTGCTGGCGGCGGCGCCGGTGCGTGCGCTGACCCATCCGGGGGCGGAATCGACGCGAACCCCGGTGTCGTCGGACCAGATCGACCTGCCGAAGGACGCGCCGCTCTGGGGCGTGGCCGCGGAGTATGGCGAGGCCGAGGAGATGATGCGTGCGGCGTCGCTGCTCCGGCCACGCCGGCTCGGGCGGATCGACCTGTATTCGCCGGTTCCGCTGCCGGAGGCGGCGGGATTGTTGTCGCTGTCGGGGCCGGGGATACGCCCGCTGGCGGTGTCGGGGGCGCTGCTGGGCGGGGCGGCGATGATGGCGATGTGTCTTGTTGTCACCGGCTACGACTACGTGTTCCTGATCGGCGGCCGACCCCGGTTCTCCTGGCAGTCGTTTGTGGTGCCGAGCGTGTCGTTCGCCGCCCTGACCGGTACCCTGTTCGCCTTTGCCGCCATGCTGTTCGGCAACCGGATGCCGAGGCTGAACCATCCGGCGTTCAACATTCCGGGCATCGGCGGGGCCACGCGCGACCGCTATTTCCTGGTGGTCGAGGCGCCGGAGGACGGGTTCGACGCGGCGCGGGTGGAAGGCGAGATCGCTACCCTGCCCGACCGGCCGCTTGCGGTGCATCGGGTGCCCCGGTGAGGATGGGCCGGTGAGGTGGGGCGTCCTGTTGCTGGCGACGTGCGGGCTCGCGCTGGCCGGGTGCAAGCGGCACGACATGTATGCGCAGGGGCGCTCCGGCACCTGGGACCAGAGCAGGTTCTTCCCCAACGGCCTGTCCATGCGGCCGCCGGCGCCGGGTGCCGTGCCGGTGCAGGAGGACGATCCGGACGTGCCGCAGCCAGCGCGGATCACGGAGGCGATGCTGGCGCGCGGGGCGCAGCGGTTCGACATCTTCTGCACCCCCTGCCATGGCCGTACCGGCGACGGCGACGGCATGATCGTGCAGCGCGGCTTCCCGCACCCGCCCTCGTTCAACAGCGACCGGTTGCGGAACGCCAAGGCGGCGCACTTCTACGACGTGATCACCAACGGCTATGGCGTGATGTACAGCTACGCGTCGCGGGTGCCGTCGGCGGACCGGTGGGCGGTGATCGCCTATGTGCGCTCGCTGCAGCGCAGCCAGGGGACGGCGGCGGCGTCGCTGACCGCGGGCGACCGCGCGGCGCTGGCGCAGGTGGCGCCGTGAGCGGGTCGCTGGCGGCGCGGATCGCGGGGCGGATCGCGGGACAGGGCGATCGCAGGCGTTGGCTGGTGCCGGGGGCCGGGCTGCTGCTGCTCCTGCTGCTGCTGCTGCTGGGAGGGCTGGCGGGGGTGCGGGTGATGCCGTCCTACCTGTCGGCCTGGCTGTTCGTGTTGTCGATACCGGCGGGCGCCCTGTTGCTGGTTACGGGGATCGAGGCGTTCTCGGACAGGGTGGACGGCGAACCGATGCTGGTGCCGCTGCGCGCGCTGCTGCCGCTGCTGCCGCTGCTGGCGGTGTGCGGGGTGCCGGTACTGCTGGCATCGACGCTGACCGATCCCCGTGCCTGGTCCGGCGCCGGCTTCGGACGGGGCTGGTTCGCGCACGGGCCGACGGACCTGCGCACCGTGCTGTTCCTGCTGCTGTGGAGCGGGCTTGCCCTGTTGTTCGCAGTTCCTGGGACACGACGCGGCGCGGCCGGGCTCGCCTTCGCGGGCGTGCTGGTGACCGGCACACTGGCGGCGTTCGACTGGGCGATGTCGGTGGAGCCAGGGCTTGCCTCGTCCGCGTTCGGGCTGCTGCTGTTGTCCGGGCAGACGGTGTCGGCGATGTCGCTGGCGCTGCTGCTGGCGAGGCGGGAAGCGCGCGGCGGCTTCGCGGTGCCGATGCTGGTGCTGCTGTGGATCTGGGCGTTCCTGCACTTCACCCAGTTCCTGGTGGTGTGGTCGGGGAACCAGCCGGACGAAGCGTTGTGGTACCTGCACCGGCTCGGTGGCCTTGGGGTGGCGGCGATCGTCGCGGGTGCTGCACTGCCGGTGCTGGCGCTGGTGTTGCTGCCGGTGCGACGGCTGGCGCGGCGCGGCTGGCCGGTGACGCTGGTGGCGGGGCTCGCCCTTCTGGTGCAGCTGCTGCAAAGCTTCTGGCTGGTCACGCCGGCGTTCCGGGGCCGCTTCACCCTGACCCTGGCGGCCCAGTCCTGCCTGACCGGCGCCGTCCTGGAC
>CAXSHC010000058.1:9741-11336 GCA_964236745.1 uncultured Acetobacteraceae bacterium | reverse complement strand
GATCCGCCGGGCGAGCTCGAAGTGGTCGACGGCCATCCGGAGGGCGGCAAGATCCCCGAGCTGGACGGCAACTACGGTGCCTTCACGCCGAACTACGCGCCGCAGGAGATCTTCGAGATCGCCAGCAAGCTCTACAAGAAGAGCCGCTGATGGTGGCTGGTTCAGCGCGGCTTCGGCCGCGCTGAACCAAGGTTACAGCACACGGACGGTGGTCGGGGTGGGCGACAGGGCCCGCTTCGCCACCGTGTTGCGCAGCGGCAGCCGGAATGGCGCCGCCTCGATCACGAACACGTCGCCTTCCCGCGTCTCGATCCCATCCGACACCGACAGGGTCGCCGTGCCGAAGAAGTGGACGTGCACGTCGCCGGGGCGGCGGAACAGCTCGTACTTGAAGTGGTGGTGCTCCAGGTTGGCGATGGCGTGCGACATGTTCGCCTCGCCGGACAGGAACGGCTTTTCCCACAGCACCTTGCCGTCGCGCTCGATCGACGAGCGGCCCTGCACCGTTGCCGGCAGCATGCCCGTCAGCAGCTCTCCGCCCAGCGACGCCGCGCGCAGCTTGGAGTGCGCCAGCCACAGGTAGTTGCCACGCTCGGTGACGTGGTCGGAGAACTCGTTGCCGAGCGCGAAGCCGAGCCGCCAGGGCGTGCCGTCCGGCCCGTTCACGTAGATCCCGGCGATCTCGGGCTCCTCGCCGGCATCGAGCGCGAAGCCCGGGCTGGTCAGTGCGGCGCCCGGGGCCATCAGGCTCGACCCGTCACCCTTGTAGAACCATTCGGGCTGCACCCCGACCGCGCCGTCGGCCGGCTTGCCGCCATCGACCCCCAGCAGGAACATGCGCATCGAATCCGTCGCCTGCCCGGCGGCGGCGGCCTTGTGCATTCCGTCGCGGCCCTCGGCGGAACCGAGATGGGTCAGCCCGGTGCCGGTGAGCAGGCAGTGCGCCGGATCGGGATGGTCGATCGGCGGCAGCACCCGGTTCTCGGCGAGCGCTGCCCGCAAGTCCACCGTCTCGCCGGGCTCGTGGCGCGCGACCACCTGGGCAAGCGGCTCACCGGTGGCGATCGCTTCCAGCGCCAGCGCGTAGGTGGACAGGGCGCCGTCGAGGCGCCGGGACACCCCGGTCTCGTCGGTGGCGGCCACCACCCGCCGCCCATCGTCGTCGATCAGTTGGGTCAGGCTGAGGAACATATGCGGTGTCCGGCTGGCGGGTGTGGTGGATCGGGTTCAGGCAGGTGTCAGGCGGCCGTCGATGCGTCGGTCGAGGCCGAACGGGTTGTCGTCGCCGAGCTCGGGCGGCAGCAGCGCCGGCGGCAGGTTCTGGTAGCAGACCGGGCGCAGGAAGCGGTCGATCGCCAGCGTGCCGACGGAGGTGAAGCGCGCGTCGGTGGTGGCGGGGTAGGGGCCGCCATGCACCATGGCGTGGCTGACCTCCACTCCGGTCGGCCAGCCATTGGCCAGGATGCGGCCGCAGCGCCGTTCCAGCACCGGCAGCAGCTGGGCCGCGAAGGCGGTGTCGGCGTCCGACAGGTGCAGGGTGGCGGTGAGCTGGCCTTCGAGCCGCCGGGCGAGATCGAGCACCGCCGTCTCGTCGT
>CAXSHC010000058.1:8186-9731 GCA_964236745.1 uncultured Acetobacteraceae bacterium | reverse complement strand
AGGCGACCACGAGCCCGCTGGATCCGAACACCTCGTCCGCCAGCGACGGCTCGGCGCGATACCGGGCGGCGTCGGTGAGGAACAAGGCGGCGCGGCACTGGTTCTCGCCGTCGCCAAGCTGCCCGCTCGCGACCAGGTCGACCCCGGACACGGTCTCGCGCCCGGACACGGCGTGGCGATACGCGTCGTGTATGCCGGGCGTGAGCATGGTGGCGGAGGACGCATTGCCCAGCGTGGCGGCGGCGCGCGACACGAAGCGGTCGAGCGAGGCACCCTTCACCGCGATCACCAGGCCCGGGTTGGTGCAGAACTGGCCAGCCCCCAGGGTCGGCGAGCCGACAAAGGCGTCCGCCAGGGCGTCCGCGCCATTTGCCAGGGCGTCGGGGCACAGGAACACCGGGTTGACGCTGCTCATCTCGGCGAACACCGGGATCGGCACCGGCCGCTCCGACGCCAGCCTGAGCAGGGCGAGCCCGCCACGCCTGGAGCCGGTGAAGCCCACGGCCATGACGCGCGGGTCCTGCACCAGCGCCTGGCCGAGGGCGAGGTCGGGGCCGGAGATCAGCGAGAACACGCCGTCGGGCAGCCCCGCTTCGCGCACCGCCGCCTCGATCGCCGCACCGGCCAGCGCGCTGGTGCCGGGGTGCGCCGGGTGGCCGCGCACCAGCACCGGGCAGCCGGCCGCCAGCGCCGCCGCGGTGTCGCCGCCGGCGACGGAAAACGCCAGCGGGAAGTTGCTGGCGCCGAACACCGCCACCGGACCGACCGGGATGCGGCGCAGGCGCAGGTCCGGGCGCGGCAGCGGCTTGCGGTCGGGCAGGGCGGGGTCGAGCCTGACGCCCAGCCAGTCGCCGGAGCGCACCACGGCGGCGAACAAGCGCAGCTGGCCGGTCGTGCGGCCGAGCTCGCCGGTGATGCGCGCTTCCGGCAGCCCGGACTCCGACGAGGCGGTGGCGATCAGCTCGGTGCGCCGTGCGTCCAGGCCGGCGGCGATGGCTTCCAGAAAGCATGCGCGGGCCTCGGGAGCCGTGGCGCGATAAGCGTCGAACGCTTGGTCGGCACGCGCTGCCGCCGCCGCGACCGCGGCCACGTCGTCCACCGGCAGCGCCGGTCCGACCGGCTGCCCGGTACGCGGGTCCAATCCGCGGAACCCGGTGGCAGCACTTGCGTGCGCGCCTGGATGGTGTGCGCTCATGGCGTCCGGTCCTTAGCCTGCGATCGGACAGGAAGTCGCGGTTTCGGCCGGCCCTTGCAAGGGCTGGCGCGACCGCGTCTTTGTGACAATGATGGGTAAAAGCTCGACCAAAGGGGATGCCGCCAGCCGATGGACCGCCCAGGACCACGCCGTGCCGACCCCGAGCCGGAAGCGCCCAAGCCCAGCGGCAGGCGAACCGCTGCGAGCACGCGCCTTCACGACAGCATTGCCCGCACCATCGGCATACGCATCGCCGCCGAGCAGCTGAAGCCGGGCGACCTGCTGTCCGGCGAGATCGAGGCGGCGGAACAGCTCGCGGGCGTTGGCCGTCGTCAGGGCGGCCAGTTCGC
>CAXSHC010000058.1:0-8176 GCA_964236745.1 uncultured Acetobacteraceae bacterium | reverse complement strand
GGCGGAGCAGCTCGCGGTATCGCGCACCGCCTATCGCGAAGCGGTCCGCATCCTGTCGGCCAAGGGCATGGTGGAAAGCCGCACCAAGACCGGCACGCGCGTGAGCCCGCGCAGCCGCTGGCACATCCTGGACCCCGAGGTGATCGGCTGGTTCCTGGAAACCAAGCCGAGCGAGGCGTTCGTGCGCGACCTGTTCGAGGTGCGCCAGATGGTCGAGCCGCATGCGGCGGCACTGGCGGCGCAGAACCACACCAAGCAGGACCTCGACGCCATGGGCGACGCGCTCGGCACCATGGCGCGGCTGCGGCTGGTGAGCGAGGAGGGCCGCGCCGCCGACCGGGCGTTCCACCACGCGATCCTGGTCGCCACCGGCAACGAGATGATCGCGGCCCTGTCCAGCAGCGTGGTCGCGGCGATCTGGTGGACCACCGTGTTCAAGCACCGCGCCCAGCGCCATCCGCGCGACCCGTTGCCGGAGCACCGCGCCGTGTTCGAGGCGATCAGGGAGCGAAACGCCGACGGTGCCCGGCAGGCGATGGCCGGGCTGGTGCGCGACGCCTTCGAGGACATGCAGGCCTCGCTCAGCGGCCGCTCCGCCCGATTGACCAAGCCGCCGGCACGCTGACACGCTTGGGCGGCCCGCTTGCCAGACCCGGCGACTTGCCAGACCCGGCGACGGTCACGCATAACGCTGCGGGAGGACCGGATTTGTCGGACAAGACTGCTCTTCTGGCGCTGGACTGGGGCACCAGCGCGCTTCGCGCCTGGCGCGTCGCCGCGGACGGCACCGTGCTGGAACGGCGCCGCGAGCCCTGGGGCATCCTGAGCCTGCCGGAAGGCGGCTACCCGGCCGCGTTTGACGCCATCACGCAAGGCTGGCGCGCGGACGGCATCCCGGCGATCGCCTGCGGCATGGTCGGCAGCCGCAAGGGCTGGCGGGAGGTCGACTACCTGTCGCTGCCGCTCGACCTGCACCGGCTCGCGGGCTCGCTCGCCACCGTGCCGTGCAGTGCCGGGGTGCTGCATTTCGTGCCGGGGTTGCTCGACGAGGCACGGCCGGATGTGATGCGCGGCGAGGAAACCGAGGCGGTCGGCGTGCTTGATGCGCTGGGCCACCCGTCCGGCGAGATCCTGCTGGTGATGCCGGGCACGCACTGCAAATGGGTGCGCGTGTCGGACGGGATCATTGCCTCGTTCACCACCTTCATGACCGGCGAGCTGTTCGCGCTGCTGTGCCGGCACTCGATCCTGGGGCAGGGGATCCCGTCGGCCGAGGAGGCGACGGAGCCTGTCACGGCACGGGACGACGCGTTCCGGGACGGCGTTCGCGCCGCCGCGTCCGAAGGGTTGGCCGGCCGTCTGTTCTCCACGCGGGCGCTGATGCTGACCGGCGGCCTGCTCCCGGCGCTGGTACCCGACTACCTGTCCGGGCTGCTGATCGGCGAGGAGCTGCTTCGCGCCGGCGAGAACGGGCCACCCCCGGACCGCGTGGTGCTGGTCGGCGACGCGGCGCTGACCCGGCGCTACGCCATGGCGTTCGAGTTCCTCGGCCGGCTGGTGCCGGTGGAGGTGGAGGCGGCTTCCGTTCGCGGCCTTTACCGTATCGCCGTGGCCGCCGGCCTGCTGCCAACGCCCACGGGAGTTTGACGCATGCTGACCGACTACCTGTCCCAGTCGCCCTTTGTCGCGATCCTGCGCGGCTTGTCGCCGGACGAGGCGATCCCGGTCGCCGCCGCCCTGGTGGAAGCCGGGATGCGGGTGATCGAGGTGCCGCTGAACTCGCCCGACCCGTTGCAAAGCATTCGCCTGCTGGCGGACCGGTTCGGCGATACCTGCCTGATCGGCGCCGGCACCGTCACCAGCGTGGCGGCGGTGCAGTCGGTGCACGAAGCGGGTGGGCGCGTGCTGGTGATGCCGCACGCCGACACCGCGGTGATCCGCGCCGCCAAGGCGCTCGGCATGGTGTGCACGCCGGGTATCGCCACGCCGACGGAAGGCTACGCGGCGCTGGCGGCGGGGGCGGACGGGCTGAAGCTGTTCCCGGCCGAGCTGGTCGGGCCGGCGGTGCTGCGGGCGTTCCGCGCCGTGTTCCCGCCCGACACCCTGTTCATGCCGGTGGGCGGCATCACCCCGGAAAATGTCGAGTCGTTCGTCGCCGCCGGCGCCGCCGGGTTCGGCCTGGGTTCCGGCCTTTACGTGCCGGGACGCCCGGCCGACGAGGTCGGCAGGCGGGCGGTCGCCTATGCGGACGCGTGGACGCGCGCCAAGGGATCTCGCGCCAAGGGATCTGGCGCGTGAACCCGATCCGGGTCGGGCTGGTCGGCATCGGCGAGATCGCCCGGGTGCAGCACATCCCGACGATCGCCGCCGACAACGACTTCCGGCTCACCGCCATGGCCAGCCGCTCGAAGCCGGCGGTGCCGGACGGGGTGACGCTGTTCGCGTCGCAGGACGAGATGATCGCGTCCGGCCTGGTGGACGCGGTGTCGCTCTGCACCCCGCCGCAGGTGCGCTACGACTTCGCCCGCTCCGCGCTGCTGGCCGGCATGCACGTGATGCTGGAAAAGCCGCCGGCGCAGACCGTGGCCGAGGTGGACGACCTGGCCCGGCTGGCCGGCAGCGTCGGGCGCACCCTGTTCGCCACCTGGCACTCGATGTACTCGGGCGCGGTGGCGCCGGCGCGGCGCATCCTGGCCGAGCGGGGGGCGAGCGCCATGCGCATCCTGTGGCGCGAAGACGTGCACAAGTTCCACCCCGGCGTGGACTGGTTCTGGCAGCCGGGCGGCATGGGGGTGTTCGATCCGGGAGTGAACGCCCTGTCGATCGTAGTGGCCTGCCTGCCGGAGCCGGTCTTCGTGCGCGCCGCGCGGTTCCGGGTGCTGCCGGGTGCCCATACCCCGATCACCGCCGAGCTCGACTTGGCGACCCCCAGCCACACGGAGGGCTTCTCCGCCTTGTTCGACTGGGACCACAAGGGCGAGGAAACCTGGTCGATCGACTGGACCCTCGGCGATGGCGGCCTGTTGTCGCTCGGCGGCGGGGGCAAGTCGCTGGTGCTCGATGGCGAAACGGTGGTGGAGGAGCCGGACCGGGAATATGCCGGGCTGTATCGCCGCTTCGCCACGCTGGTGCGCGACGGCGCGTCGGAAGCGGAAACCCGTCCGTTGCAGCTCGCTGCCGACGCGTTCTCGCTGGCGCGGATCGAGCGGTTGCCTGGGTGATCGACCTCCGTGATCCGGTTCTGACCGCCGACGCGGTGATCCGGGCGCTGGCGCTGCAGCCGCATCCGGAAGGCGGGCACTACTGCGAAACCTGGCGTGACCAGCCGCAGGATAACGGTCGGGGTGCGGGAACGGCGATCCATTTCCTGCTTCGCGCCGAGGAGCTCAGCGACTGGCACCGCGTGGATGCGGACGAGCTGTGGATCTGGCAGGCAGGCGCGCACCTGGTGCTGACCACCTCGCCGGACGGGCATGACGCGGAAGCACGCCACCTCGGTCCAGACCTGGCGATGCGCCAGTCGCCGCAGCTGCTTGTGCCGCGCGGCCATTGGCAGTGCGCGGTGTCTCTGGGCGCCTGGACCCTGGCCTGTTGCGTAGTGGCGCCGGCGTTCCGCTTCGAAGGTTTCGAGATGGCGCCGAAGCACTGGCGGCCGGTGCCGAGGCCGCGCTGAAAAACTGTTATCCGTCGCGCTGGCCGATGATCCAGCCTTCCCACCGGTCCTGCGCCGCCGCGGGACCCGCGGTCCGGCGTCCGTCGACCACCTCCAGCATGCCCAGCAGGCCGACCAGGGCGTCGAACGGATCCTCGCCGCCGCCCGGCGTGCCGAAGCCGTCGGCGATCCGTGCCGCGAGAACGGTGTCGAACCGCGTATGGTGTTGTTCCGCCCAGGCAGGCAGCCCACGCATCGCCACGCGCCGGTCGTCCTGGCGCCGCTTGCTCATGCCGGGGCCGAACGCGACGCCGACATGGTTGTACGCCTCGCCGGGATAGGTTTCCGCCAGCACCGGCAGGCCCGCCTGCGCCAGCTCCGGCAGGCCGCCGTCGAACGGCCACAGCCGGGCGCCGCGGCGTCGCGCCGGCAGCAGCACCTCGCGCCATCCGGTGATCGCGGCCTTGCCGACCTGGTTGGCGCCCAGGGTCCAGAACAACGGGCAGGCGGCCCGGCGTGTCGGCGTGGCGCGCTCGCAGCGGCGGCGGAGCGCGTCGATGGCGGGGAGGCCGAGCGCGTCCAGCAGGTTGCGGTGGCTGGCGGCGGCGGATGACACCCTGGGATAGAACGGGCGTGACACCGACACCTGGTCGGGACGCTCGGCGACGCTGAAGAAGTCGGGCCGGTCACCGCGGTCGAGCGCGTCCAGCAGCGCCGGATAGTCGTCCAGTCCCGTCATCCGCCCGTAGGCGGCGGGTACGCCGATGGGGAAGTCGAAACCGGCAAGCGTCCCCCGCTTGCGGGCGAACAGTTGCTCCACGAACGCGGCGCAATCACCGACCAGCCTCGGCGCCGCGACGATCCAGCCGCGGTCGGACCGAGTCGCCTCCGCCACCCAGCGCTTGCTGGCGGCGACGCTCCAGTCGGCATGCAGCACCGTGTCGAACTCGGGCACCGGGCGTCCAGGTGCGGCGCGCGGACCGGCACGGCCCGATGATGCGTGGTCCATGGGTCGAGCTGTCCTGCCGTCGGGCGATCGGTCGTATCGACTACATCATCGGGTAACGCGCAGCCATCCGTCCAGCGTTGCAGCGAGCGGGTTGCGCCGGTCTGCGTCGGCGGCAAAGAAAATATTCAATAATCCATACAATTCGGTTGATGCTGTTGAGCAGACATATAAAATGTTCGCAAGTATTAGGCTGTTAAAGCCAATACTTACATTTGTTTGCCTTCGGGTAAGCGAAGGTTGTTCGCAGCCTGTGTTGTCCAAGGATCTTCCATGAGACGCCTCGATACCGTCACCATCGCCCTGGGATGCCTGGGCATCTTCGGCGGCCTCAGCGCGCGGGCTGCGGAACTGCAGCAGCCGGTTCCGTTTCCCTCGGTGGCGCTGTCGCCCGGGCCGTCGCTCGGCTCGTCGATTCCAATCGGCGCCACCGCCTGCAACAACCTCGGGCCCGCGCCGGGACCGGTCGTGCCGCTGCAGCTTGTGGTCCGCAACGCCGACCGGCCGGATGTCGGGCCCTACACGGTCAGGCTTCCGGGCTATGGCACCAACGTTGCGCCGAACTCGCCGCAGTTCTACCGGCCGTTCCTGATCCACGCGAACCAGGGCGATTCGCTCCGGTTCGACGTGGTCAACCAGCTCGACACCGGCAGCCTGAACGAGAACGACACCAACCTGCATACGCACGGGCTGGTCGTGATGCCCCGGCCCTGCGTGCCGCTTGGCGACTACATCTTCGTCAACGATCCGACCAAAACGACCACCTCGTACAGGATCGACATCCCGCGAACCCTTCCGGGCTACATGTTCGGCAGCCAGGCCACGCCGCGGATCTATCCGTCGGGGCTGTACTGGTTCCATGGGCATATCCATGAGTATTCCGACGACCAGGTCGCGGCCGGGCAGTCGGGCGTCCTTTATGTCGGCGACCTGCTGTCCGACCTGCGCAACGCCCCCGGGCTGGACGCCGGCACTGCGAGCACGCTTGCCAACACCGACGTGCTTTATCTCAGCCTGCGCGACATCCAGCTCGCGGTGCCGGTCGGCGCCACCCCGGACAAGGCGGGACCCGGCACGCGCGGGCAGTGGCTGTCGCACGCGGACTACAACCCCGCCGCCTGCCTGAGCAACGCGAACCCGCCGATCCCGATCCCGGGCACGTTCTCCGGGTTCGGCTATTGCGGCCACCATCTCAGCTTCGCCGGCGGCAAGGTCGACCCGTTCCACGACACGGTGTGGATGTTCACGATCAACGGCCAATATAACCCGACCGTGACCATGAAGCCCGGCCGCAACCAGGTCTGGAGGATCAACAACCTCAGCGCCAACGCGACCTATGTGCTGGAGCTCGACGACAACGCCACCGGCAAAGCGGTGCCCGTCACGGCGTTCGCCTATGACGGCCTCGCCTCGGGAAGCAACACCGTCGGCAGCAACGGCCTGAAGGTCGGTGCCCCCGAAACCCAGGTCCTGCTGACGCCCGGCAACCGGATCGAGCTGTTCGTGCCGAACATCGGCGGTGCGAACGGCAAGCAGCTCACCCTGCGCACGGTCGGCCTCACCACCGGCTCGCAGGGCGCGCCCTGGCCGCGCATCGACCTGGCGCACGTCACCATGCCGGCCGGCCCGTCGACGCTGCCGGCGCTGAACGTCACCCTGCCCAACGCGGCGCCGAGCCTGGTGGCACCGGCGGTCGTGGCATCGAGCACGACGCCGCCCGCCAACTGCATCGTGCTGCCGCCTGGGCAGAGGACCCATCGCCTGATCACGTTCGAGGACGGACCGGCCGCGGGCGAATACGTGATCGGCAGCCAGGTGGTCGACCAGTTCGAGCGTCCGGTCGGCGCGAAGACGACGATCCCGCCGCAGCAGTTCCCGATGGCGGCGATGGACTCGCCCAACGTCATTCCGCACGTTTGCGCCAGGATCGGCGAGCAGGAGGTGTGGGAAATCCTGAACGCGTCCGGCGAGATGCACAACTTCCACATCCACCAGAACAAGTTCCGCCTGACGCGCCCGACCGACAACGGCGCGCCGTTCGCCCTCACCTTGCTCGGCATGAGCGCCTACCAGGACCCGTCCGGCCTGATCTCGCCCTTTATCCCCGAGCTGCATGACGCCACGCCGACGCAGCCCGTGGACATCTGGCGCGACGTGCTGGCGCTTCCGCCCTACGGAGGACGGGTGTTCGTCACCATCCCGTTCTACTCACCGGTGCAGGTCGGCGACTTCGTCTACCATTGCCATATCCTGTCGCACGAAAGCGGGGGAATGATGGCGGTGGTCCAGGTCTACCAGCCGTAGCGCCGTCGCCGCTGCCGGTTGGCCGGACGGCGTCCCGATCAGGGGCGCCCGACGGCGGGCCGGCGGACACACCATGGCGGCGACACGGGTTGCCGTGCCGCCGCGCCCGAGTGCCGGCCTCAGTGGTTGTCGCGCGGGATGCCCATGGTCTGGGCGATGCGCTGGTAAGCGATCGAGTTCTCCAGCACCGCACCGGTTTCCAGCTGCCCGACCACCGCGCGCTGCATCTCCTGCCAGGGCGTCTGGCTCGCCGGGTAGCGATAACCGCCTTCCGCCTCCAGCCGCTCGCGCCGCTCGGCGATCTCGGCTTCGTCCACCATCATGTCCACGCGGCCACGGCCCAGGTCGACGCGTATGCGGTCGCCTGTGCGTATCAGCGCCAGCGGCCCACCCGCCGCCGCTTCCGGCGACGCGTTCAGGATCGAGGGCGAGCCGGAGGTGCCGGACTGCCGGCCATCGCCGATGCACGCGAGTGCCCGCACGCCCTTCTCCATCAGGTATACCGGCGGGCGCATGTTCACGACCTCGGCCGCACCTGGATAACCGATCGGGCCGGCGCCGCGCATCACCAGCACGTCGTGGTCGCCGATGTCGAGCGCCGGGTCATCGATGCGCGCGTGGTAGTCCTCTGGTCCGTCGAACACGATCGCCCGGCCTTCGAACGCGTCTGGATCATTCGGGTCGTTCAGGTAGCGCTGGCGGAACTCCTCGGAGATCACGCTTGTCTTCATGATCGCTGACGTGAACAGGTTGCCGGTCAGCACCAGGAAGCCGGCGCGCTGCTTCAGCGGACGGTCGAACGGACGGATCACCTTGTCGTCCTCGATGCGCGCGTTGCGGCAGTTCTCGCCGATGCTGCGGCCGTTCACCGTGCGCGCATCCTCGGCGATCAGGCCCTGGCGCATCAGCTCGCCGATTACCGCCGGCACGCCGCCGGCGTGGTAGAAGTCCTCGCCCAGGTATTCGCCCGCCGGCTGGAGGTTGACCAGAAGCGGGATGTCGAGGCCGAGCCGCTGCCAGCTCTCGATCGGCAGGTCGATGCCGAGGTGGCGCGCCAGCCCCTGCAGGTGGATCGGCGCGTTGGTGGAGCCGCCGATCGCGGCGTTGACCCGTATGGCGTTCTCGAACGCCTTCTTGGTCATGATGTCGGACGGCTTGAGGTCCTCGTGCACCATGGCGACGATGCGCTTGCCGGTCTCGTAGGCACACTCGTT
>CAXSHC010000057.1:0-11470 GCA_964236745.1 uncultured Acetobacteraceae bacterium | reverse complement strand
CGTGAACTGGAACTATTTCGATTTCGGCGGCCGGTTCTACAACATCACGCCGCAAGGCGGAGCTACCCGCGGCAGCCTCGCCTCGACCGTGTTCGGGCATCAATGGAATGCCGGCGCCCGCTTCCAAGAAGACGTCCAGCTGGCGCAGCGCTGGCACGCGGTTGTCGGGCTCGGCGGCGAGTATTCCGATCTGGGCGGCAACGAGACCATCTTTGCCTACAACGCGAACGGCGCCACGCGCACGCTGGTCAACGCCAACCGGTTCTACTTCAACCTGGCCCCGGAAGGCGCGCTCATCTACACGCCGTCCGCCGCCTGGACGCTGCAGACCCGCGTCGGCACCGGATACGGCACGCCGCAGACTACCAACCTGTTCATTGCGCCGAACGGCCAGTTCGGCGGCAACACCCAGCTGAAGTCGCAAAGCAACGTCGGCGTCGATCTCGACGCGCAATGGCATCCGGACGCCAGCCTGCACCTACAGGCGACCGGCTTCTACGAGTTCTTCAGGAACGAAATCATCAACGAGAGCGCAGGCCCGAACCTGCAGAACTTCGTGTTCAACGCTCCGGCGTCGCAGCATCGCGGCGTCGAGCTCGGGGCGGACTGGACGCCGCTGCCGCGCACGCTTCCCGGTGGCCATGTGCTCCTGACCTACACCTACGACAACCAGATCTATACCAACTACACGGAGCTGGTGACCAGCAAGACCGCAGCCGCCAGCTTTGACCGCAGCGGCAGGTCGATCCCGGGTGTGGTGCCGAACGTGCTGGATCTGCGGCTGCTCTACGACAGCCTGACGGGATCCCTTGAAGGGCTTGGCGGCTTCGTCGAGTTCAGCTTCCGCGACGGGTACTGGATCGACAACGCCAACCTTTTAAAGGCGCAGGGTGCCGGCCTGTTCAACCTGGAGGTGCATTACGACCCGCCGGCGCGTTTGCGCCTCCTGCACCGGGTCCACCTGTTCTGCGAGGTCGAGAACCTTGCGAACCGCACCTATGTGGGATCCGCCCTGAACGTTTCCGACAGCCTGGCGGCGAACGGCACCGAGGCCGGCGCTTCCGTGCTCGACGGCAAAACCGGCTCGATCCTTGCCGGCGCGCCGCGAACGGTGTTCGGCGGGCTGAAAATCCACTTCTAAGGCAGATCCCGATCAGGCGGATCGCCTGACAGGATGGAACTGCCCGTGAGGAAACGGGCCGAAGCATTCTTCCGCCCGCATCCGCTTAAGGGCACGCCGGCCGATGGCGGAGCTGCAGCTCCGCCATGCCGAGGTTGTTCGACGGGCCGCTCCGTCCGCTTGCTCGGCACCTGGCGCAACCTGGCCGGGCGGGCCGGCGGCGGGAAGATCAGCCTCGCGCCAGCATCGGCCCGAGCGGCGCGCCGCCGAACAGGTGCACGTGGAAATGCGGCACCTCCTGTCCGGCCTGCGCACCCATGTTGGACAGCAGCCGATATCCGGTTTCTTCCAGGCCGAGGCTGGCGGCGACCCGGCCCACCGCGCGGATGAAGCCGGCGATCTCGGCGTCGGCGGCGTGCGCGGAAAAGTCAGCGAACGACACGCAGGACCGTTTCGGGATCACCAGCACGTGCACCGGCGCCTGCGGGCTGATGTCGTGGAATGCCAGCGCGTGCTCGTCCTCGAATACGCGTCGGCACGGGATCTCGCCGCGCAGGATGCGGGCGAACACGTTGTGCGGGTCGTAGGAACCGAAGCCCGGAACCGGCATGAAACTCAATCCTCCTGCTGGGCGGCGGAGCGCGACGCTCGTTCCGCAATGCCGCTGGTGCCCTCGCGCCGCTGCAGTTCCGACCACACCTCGCCCGGATGCAGCCCCGCATCCACCCACAGCACGATCAGGTGGTAGAGCACGTCGGCACTTTCGCCGATCAGCTTGGCGCTGTTGCCGCTGACCGCCTCGATCAGGCACTCGACCGCTTCCTCGCCGAACTTCTGCGCCACCTTGGCGGTGCCGCGCGACAGCAGGCGCGCCGAGTGGCTGATGTTGGGATCGGCGTCGCGCCGCGAGGTCACCACCTCGAACAGCCGGTCCAGCACGCCGGCACCGGCGCCGGACAGGTCGGCCACGCGCGCCGCCGCCCCGCGCGACTGCCGCACTGCCGCCTTCGCCGCCCGCTTCTTCGCCGGGCTTTTCCGGATAACGACCGGGGCGTCGGCGTCGGGTCCCGCCACCGGCTTGCGCGACGACGTGCCCTTCTTGGCGACCCGCTTCTTCGGCACCGCCTTTCCGGCCTTGCCGACGCGCTTCGGTGGCTTGGTCATGGAATTCCGCCCTGGCTGGAGCTGACCAGGCGCACCGGCTGGCCCGCGTCGCGCAGCGCCTGCTTGACGGCCGCCACCGTGAACTGCCCGAAATGGAACACGCTGGCGGCGAGCAGTCCGGAAGCGCCCGCTTCCGCACCCTCGACGAAGTGTTGGAGCGCGCCCACGCCGCCCGAGGCCACCACCGGCACCCGCACCGCGCCGCACACCGCGCGCAGCAGGTCGAGGTCGAAACCCCGCCCGGTGCCGTCGCGGTCCATGCTGGTCAGCAGGATCTCGCCGGCGCCGGCGCTCGCCACCTCGCGGCACCATGCGACCGCATCCCGGCCGGTGCCGGTGCGGCCGCCATGGGTGAACACTTCCCAGCCGCCGTGATTGTCGGCGCGCGCGTCCACCGCCACCACCACGCACTGGCTGCCGAACCGCGCCGCCGCCTCGGCGACCAGCGCCGGACGCGCCACCGCGGCCGAGTTCATGCTGCACTTGTCCGCGCCCGCCAGAAGCAGGCGGCGCATGTCGTCGGTCGAGCGCACGCCGCCGCCGACAGTGAGCGGCAGGAAGATGCGCGACGCGGTGCGGCTGACCACGTCAAGAATGGTGTCGCGCTTCTCGTGGCTGGCGGTGATGTCGAGAAAGGTGAGCTCGTCCGCGCCGGCAGCGTCGTAGACCGCCGCCTGCTCCCCCCGGTCGCCGGCGTCGCGCAGGCCGACGACGTTGACGCCCTTGACCACGCGCCCGTCCTTGCCGTCCAGGCACGGGATGACCCGTAGCTTGAGCATCTAGCCGAGTGCCGACAGCGCGTCGCGCGGCGCGATCCGCCCGTCGTACAAGGCGCGCCCGACGATCACCCCCTCGATGCCAAGGAACTCCGCCGACGCCGCCTTGAGTGCCTGCAGGTGCTCGATCCGGCCGACCCCGCCGCTCGCCACCACCGGCGTCGACAGCCTGGCGGACAGGGCGCCGGTCTGGGCGATGTCGAGCCCGGTCAGCATGCCGTCGCGGGCGATCTCGGTGAACACGATCGCGGCCACGCCCGCGTCCTGCATGCGAAGCGCCAGCTCAACCGCGGACAGCTCGGACACTTCCGCCCAGCCTTCGGTCGCGACCCGCCCGTCGCGCGCGTCGATGCCGCACACGATGCGGCCGGGGAACGCCCGGCAGGCGTCGCGCACCAGCTCGGGGTTCTTCACCGCCGCACTGCCCAGGATGACGCGGGCGATGCCGGCGCCAAGCCAGCGCTCGATCGCCGCCATGTCGCGCAGGCCGCCGCCCAGCTGCACCGGCACCTCGGCGTTGGCGATGATCGCCTCGATCGCCTCGGTGTTCACCGAGCGCCCGGCGAACGCGCCGTTCAGGTCGACCACGTGCAGCCAGCGGCATCCGGCCGCGACCCAGGCCCGTGCCTGCGCGCCCGGATCGTCCGAATACACGGTGACGTCGTCCATCTCGCCGCGGCGCAGCCGGACGCAGGCGCCGTCCTTGAGGTCGATCGCCGGGTAGAGCGTCAGGGGACGGGCAGGCGGCGCCGGCCTGGCCGGATCCCGCGCGACGGCGGTACCATCCGGCCTGGACACGGCCAGGCGCCCGCCATCCTGCAGCCGCTTGGTGAAGAAGAAGCCCGCCACGGTTTCGCCGCCGACGCGGGCGTAGTGCGGATGCGTGCCCCAGTGCCGGTAGCCGAGGCTGTTGTAGAGCCGGATCGCCGCGTCCTGGGTTTCGCGCACGTCGAGGTTCAGCACCTGGTAGCCGAGTGCGCGCGCGCACTCCTCCACCGCTTCGGTCATCATCCGCGCCAGCCCGTGGCCGCGGGCATAGGGGGCGATGAAGCTGTGCATCAGCGTGGCGCTCATCGCCTGCGCCTCGTTGTTGCGCGGCGGCCGCAGCAGCTGGGTGGCGCCGACGATGGTGTCGCCCAGCCGGCCCACGAACAAGGCGCGCTCGGGCACCAGCAGGATGCCGCGGAAATACCGCTCCAGCGTGCTTCGGCCGGGCGAGGTCACCCAGCCGAAGCCGCCGCCGTCCAGGATCGCGGCGTCGGTCGCCTCGCACAGCGCCTGCATGTCGTCGTCGCCAAGAACGCCGACCCGCTCCGTGGACAAGGTGGGGGGTGTGCGGTCGGCCGTCACGACGCGGGACTCCAGCGCAGGAAGTTGAACAGGATGCGCAGGCCCACGCGCTGGCTCTTCTCGACGTGGAACTGCGTGCCGGCGCGGTTGCCGCGCGCCACCAGGGCCGGCACCGTCCCGCCATAGGCGGTGGTCGCGACCAGGTCCGCCGGATCGTGGTTCGACAGCGCGAAGGAATGCACGAAGTAGCCGTGGTCGCCGGGCTGGAGCCCGTCGGTCAGGGGGTGGGCGCCGGAGATAAAGGCGAGCTCGTTCCAGCCCATCTGGGGCAGGCGCAGGCCGGGAGCCTGCATCGGCGCGATCTCGCCCCGGATCCAGCCGAGCCCGGCGGTTTCGCCGTGTTCCAGCCCGCGCTCGGCCATCAGCTGCATGCCGACGCAGATGCCGAGGAACGGTGCTCCGGCCCCGGTCGCGTCCTCGATCGCCGCGCGCAGCCCCGCGACCGCCGACAAGCCGCGCGCGCAGTCGGCAAAGGCGCCCTGGCCCGGCAGCACGATCCGGTCGGCGCCGCGCACCCAGTCCGGATCGTCGGTGACGCGTATCTCGGCATGAAGGTCGCCGTCCCGCGCCGCCTGCTGCAGCGCCCGCGCGGCCGAGGCGAGGTTGCCGCCCTGGTAGTCGACCACCGCGACCCGGCCGCCAACCCGGCTCATGCCGGTTCCCCCGAGGGTTCCCGGGTCGCCTTCCGGGTTCCCGGCCGGCCGAGCAGGTCGGGCCGGAGCGACAACAAGCGCAGCAGGGCCGAGTCTGGGTCCGGGCCCGCCACGATCGGGCCGGGCACGAACCCGGCCTGATGCAGCTCCCAGCGGCGCCAATCATGGGCGAACAGCGCCACCAGGAGATTGAGCCCGGGCAGAAGCACCCAGGTTCCTGGGACGAGCCGGGCGAGAACGCCGATCAGCAGAGCCGCGATCCCGGCCAGGGCCGCCACCAGCCAGCTGCCGCGCCGCAACAGCACGAGCCAGCCGAACAGGAGCGCCCACGGCGAAAACCCTTCCGGCACCAGCATCGGCGGCTGCTCGGGACGCGCCGGATCGGGCACGGGGAAGTGGGTGCTGTAGGATCTCACAGCGATCCCTTGGTGGACGGGATGCGGCCCTGGCTGCGCGGATCTGGCTCGGTGGCCTCCCGCAGCGCGCGCGCCACCGCCTTGAAGCAGGCTTCCGCGATGTGGTGGTTGTTGGTGCCCGCCTTCTGCGTCACGTGCAGCGACAGGCCGGCATTGCCCGAGAAGCCGCGAAAGAACTCCTCGAACAGCTCGGTGTCCATCGTGCCGATCTTGTCGCGGGGGAAATCAACGTTCCAGACCAGGAACGCGCGTCCGGAAATGTCGATCGCCGCCTCGACCAGCGCCTCGTCCATCGGCACCACGGCGTGGCCGTAGCGTCGTATGCCCTTCTTGGTCCCCAGCGCGCGCGTCAGCGCCTGGCCCAAGACGATGCCGACATCCTCGGTGGTGTGGTGGAAGTCGACGTGGAGGTCGCCCGCCACCTTGACCTCGAGATCGAACGAGGCGTGACGGGCGAGTGCCGTCAGCATGTGGTCGAGAAAGCCGATCCCGGTCTCGATCGAGCCCTGTCCGGTGCCGTCCAGGCCCAGCGACAGGGAAACGTCGGTTTCCGCCGTGACGCGGTGGAGCTGGGCGCTGCGGGTGGCTTCCATGGTGCGTCTCCCTACAGGATCGCACCGGGCGAGGCCACCACCGGCGCCCGCGGGCCGGTCCTAAAGCATCATCCGATCGAACCGGATCGGTCGATCGAATAAAGATGCCAGGCAAAACAATGGGCTAGGGCATGCTCCGTGAGCTGATGCGAACGGATCATGCTCTAGCTGGGCGCGAAGCTCTGCACCAGGCTGCCCGCGATCAGATGCCAGCCGTCGATCAGCACGAAGAAGATGAGCTTGAACGGGAGCGAGATGGCGCTTGGCGGCAGCATCATCATGCCCATGCTCATCAGCACGCTCGACACCACGATGTCGATGATCAGGAAAGGCAGGAACAAAAGGAAGCCCATCTCGAAGCCGCGACGCAGCTCGCCCACCATGAACGCCGGCACAAGCGCCCGCCACGGCGTGTCGCCGGGGCCGGACGGAACGGGAAGCTTGGCGATGTCCAGGAACAGACGCAGGTCCGGAGCGCGGATGTTGGCCAGCATGAAGTGCCGGAACGGCTCGGCCGCCGCCTGGAGTCCGTCGATCTCGCTTACCTTGCCGTCCATCAGCGGCACGATGCCGCCGGTCCAGGACAGTTGCAGCGTCGGCTGCATGACGAAGAAGGTCAGGAACAGGGCGAGCCCGATCAGCACGGTGTTGGGCGGGGTGCCCTGCGCGCCGATCGCGCTGCGCAGCAGCGACAGCACGATCACGATCCGGGTGAAGCCCGTCACCATCACCATGAGGCTCGGCGCCAGGGACAACAGGGTGACGAGTGCCGTCAGCTGCACCAACCTGCCGGTGGCGCCGGCCTCGCCGCCATGGCCGAGGTCGATGCTCACCGCCTGGGCGTGCGCCACCGCCGGAAGCAGCAGCAGCGCCAGCGCGGCCGACGCGCCGAGCGCGATCCCACGGGCGCTCACGACCGGGGTTCCGCGCCGGTGCCCGCGTTGATGCCCGCGACGGTGGCCGCACCAGAAGGCGGCCAGGGAAGCATCACGTCGCTGGCGCCCCCGGTGAGCAGAAGCACCTGCGATCCGCCGCACTGCACCAGGTGCAGACGGCGCCTGCCGTCCAGCCCCAGCTGACCCGCCAGCCACAGCGGCGTGCCCGCGGCACGCGGTCGCCTGCTGGCGACGAAGCGACTCCCGTAGCGAAGCAGAAAGATGGAACCGACCACGAGAACAAGCGCACCCGCAGCACTCAGAGCATCAGAAACAGGCATGACACGGCCTTTTGCCGGTGGTGGCCCATTTTGGCACCGTAATGGTTAACGACGGGTGAACACGGTTCGGCCCGACGGTGTTAACCTTTTCGCAACGATCGGCGGGGCAGGATGCGAAGCGGAGCGGGATTGCGCTCCCTCCCGAGTCCTTGAGGAGCCTCCGCCATGAGTGCCGGTCAGTCCGATCTTCTGAGCCTGGCGGCGAACCGCCTGCAATGGCTCGACGACCGCCAGCGCGTGCTGGCGCGCAACATCGCCAACTCCGACACGCCCGGCTACACGCCGCGCGACGAGCAGCCGTTCAGCAAGGCGATGGCGGACCAAGTGTCGGCACCCGTGCAGACCAACCCCATGCATCTTTCCGGCACCCTGGACACCGGGTCGACCGAGGTGATGCGGCCGCACCAGCGTTCCATCGATGGCAACGCGGTGCAGGTCGACGAGGAGATGACAAAGGTTGCCGACACTGACACGCAGCAACGCCTCGTGACGGGCCTCTACAGCAAGTACATGAGCATGTACTCGACCGCCCTGGGCAAGGGCTGAGTCCGTGATCCGTTTCGGTTCCGTGGAGCGGTAAGGCGATGGACATCTCCAAGGCGCTCGACGTTTCGGCATCCGGCATGGACGCGCAAAGCATGCGGCTGCGCGTGATCGCCGAGAACCTCGCCAACCAGGACACCACCGGCTCGACCCCCGGTGCCGATCCCTACCGACGCAAGACCATCACCTTCGGCGAAACCGTCGACAGGCAGACGGGCCAGAGCGAGGTCAGCGTCAAGGCGATCGGCCAGGACAAGAGCGCGTTCAGCACGCGCTACGACCCGTCGCATCCGGCCGCCGACGCTTCCGGCTACGTCAAGACGCCGAACGTCAACAGCTTCGTCGAGATCATGGACATGAAGGAAGCCGAGCGTTCCTACAGCGCCAACCTGAACGTCATGCAGACCACGCGTGCGATGATGACACGCGCGATCGACCTGCTGAAGTGATCGGTATCGGAATGAGCATCGCGCCATGAGCGACGGACGCATCCTCGCCACGCCTTCCGCCGCCGCCAGCGCCTATGCGCGCGTGCAGGGGCAGGACATGTCCGGCGTCGGCGTCGGCGTGGACGGCGACGGCCTGCAAGGGGCCGGTGCCGGCGCGAGCTTCGGCGACACGCTGTCCCAGGCTCTTGCCGGTGTGGTGAACACCGGCCACGCCGCCGACGCCGCCGCCGCGAAGGGAATATCCGGCGAGGGCAACCTGACGGACGTGGTGATGGCGGTATCGAAGGCGCAGCTCGCGCTGCAATCGACCACCGCGATACGCGACCGGGTGGTGCAAGCGTACCAGGACATCATGAAGATGTCGATCTGACCGGCAACTGTTGGATCCGTCGAGCGGCCAGGAGGGCCAGCATGCAGGAAGGCGACGTCGCGGTGATCTTGCGCGACATGTTCACGGTTATTCTGAAGATGGCGGCGCCAGGCCTGCTGACGGCACTCGCGGTCGGCGTGCTGATCTCGCTGATCCAGGCGGTGACGCAGCTGAACGAGAGCACGCTGGCCTTCGTGCCGAAGCTGCTGGCTTTGGGAATGGCGTTGACGCTGGCTGGCTCCTTCATGTTCGCCACCCTGACCGACTACACCCACCTGCTGTTCGACCAGCTGATCGCGTCGGGCGGACGGTGACCGCCGCCCCTACCACCGTCCGTCTGGCTATCGCCCGTCCGGCCACCGGGCGCGGCTGATGCAGCCCGACCCGCTGCTGGCCGCCCTGCCGAACTGGGCGTTCGCGTTCGCCGTGGTGCTGGCGCGCGTCAGTGCGGCGGTCATGGTAATGCCGGGCCTGGGCGAGAACGACGCGCCGGCGGTGGTGCGCGCGGGCCTCGCGGTCGGCATCTCGGCCGTGATCCTGCCCGGCGTGGTCCACCTGATCCCGCCGGCCGGCGAGGCGCCGCTCCGCATCCTGGCGATGATCGCAGGCGAGCTGCTGGTCGGCCTGCTGCTCGGATGGCTGGCCAAGCTGATAGCGCTGGCGC
Organism: uncultured Acetobacteraceae bacterium; assembly: GCA_964236745.1. Classification (GTDB taxonomy): domain Bacteria; phylum Pseudomonadota; class Alphaproteobacteria; order Acetobacterales; family Acetobacteraceae; genus Lichenicola. The sequence continues at coordinate 2,156 of CAXSHC010000057.1, read as the reverse complement.
TGCCGATCGCGGGCCAGATCGCGGCGGTGCAGATCGGCCTGTCCAGCGTGCTGCAGCCCGATCCCGAACTCGGCGCGCAGACCGCCGGCACCAGCCGGCTGCTGGCGATCGCGGGCCCGGTGCTGATCCTGTCGACCGGGCTTTATGCCCTGCCGCTGGAAGCTCTGTCCGGCAGCTACCGCTTGTTCCCGCCGGGCACGCTGCTGCCCGTGGGCGATGCGGCGCAAAGCGTGGCGCAGGCGACCGGGGAATGCTTCGCGCTGTCGCTTCGGCTCGCGGCGCCGCTCCTGATCGCGGGCCTGATCTGGCAGACCATGCTCGGGCTGCTGGCACGCCTGGTGCCCTCGCTGCAGGTGTACTCGCTGGCCATGCCGGGCCAGGTGCTGGGCGGACTGCTGATGTTCGGGCTGGTGCTCAAGCAGATCCTCGACGTCTGGATCAGCGGCGTGTCGACCGCCTTCGCCGTCCTGCCGGGGTTGTAGGACGTCGATGGCGGAGTCGGACAAGGAGGACCGGACAGAAGCCCCATCCGCCAAGCGGCTCGAAAGCGCCCGCGAGGAAGGCCAGGTCGCGATCTCGCGCGAGCTGCAGTCGCTGACCGTGCTCGGCTGCGCCATGCTGGCGATGGCGATCACCGGCCCGGCGCAGGTGACCCGGCTAGTGATGCGCACGCGTCACCTGCTGGAAGGCCTCGGCACCATCGACCTGAGCGATGGCGGCCTGTCCGAGGTGCGCGAGTCGCTGCTGCTGGCGGCGGGCCTCGGCGGACCGCCGGTGCTGGCAGCCGTGGTCGGCATGGTGGCGATCACGCTGCTGCAGACCGGCTTCCTGCTCCACCCCGGCGCCTTGATGCCGCAGCTCGGCCGCTTGAACCCGCAGCGCGGCATCAAGCGCATCTTCGGCGGCGACAACGCGATGGAGACCCTCAAGGCGCTGGTCAAGCTGCTCGCCTTCGCCTTTGCGCTCTACCGGGTGCTGGGCGGACTGTGGCCGGTGTTCCTGGGCTCGACCGGATGGGACGCGGGCACCCTGGCCGAGCGCACGGCAAAGCTGGTGCTGCACGCGATGCTGATGCTGCTGGCGGTGCAGGCGGGGATCGCCGTGCTGGACACCGCCTGGGTGCGCTACCGCCACACCTCCAAGCTGCGCATGAGCCGCCAGGACCTGCGCGACGAGCACCGGCAGAGCGAGGGCGACCCGCACGTGAAGGGCCGCATCAGGCAGCTGCGCCGCCAGCGGGCGAAGCGCCGGATGATGGACGCGGTGAAAACGGCGACGGTGATCATCACCAACCCGACCCACTACGCGGTGGCGCTGGTGTACGAGAACGGCGGCAAGGGCGCCCCCAAAGTGGTGGCCAAGGGGGTGGACGAGCTCGCGGCGCGGATCAGGGAGATGGCGCTCGACCACAAGGTGCCGCTGGTGGCGAACCCGCCGCTGGCGCGCGCACTCTACACCGTGCCGCTCGACGGCGAGATCCCGCGCGAGCATTTCCAGGTCGTGGCCGGCATCATTGCCTATGTATGGCGCCTCAAGCGCCCGCCGCCGGGGCCGCCGCCGCTGCGCTGAAGAATCAGCCCGGCCAGGGCACGCTAACCCTGGTGGAACAGCTTGCTGTACCCTATTTGTTCCATAACAACGTGAACGGTTGGGCGACGGAAATGCTGCCCCTGCCGTGCTTGCTGCGTTAGGGTCTTCGAGCCGTGATCGCGCCCAGGGCGCACGCCTCATCCAAGGAGCAGTTGATGGACAAGAGCAAGGCGCTTGAGGGCGCTCTCACCCAGATCGAGAGGGCCTTCGGCAAGGGCTCGATCATGCGCATGGGACAGCGCACCAACGACCACGTGGACGTGGTGTCCACCGGCTCGCTCGGCCTCGACATAGCACTCGGCATCGGCGGCCTGCCGCGCGGGCGGGTGATCGAGATCTTCGGGCCGGCGGGCTCGGGCAAGACCACGCTGGCGCTGCACGTGGTGGCCGAGGCGCAGAAGGGTAACGGCGTGGCCGCCTTCGTGGATGCGGAGCACGCGCTTGATCCCGGCTATGCCGCCAAGCTCGGCGTGAATCTGGACGATCTTCTTGTCTCCCAGCCCGACACTGGCGAGCAGGCGCTGGAGATCGTCGACACCCTGGTGCGCTCGGGCGCGGTGGACGTG
>CAXSHC010000056.1:0-11472 GCA_964236745.1 uncultured Acetobacteraceae bacterium | reverse complement strand
GCGAAGATCAGCAGCCCGGGCGGCAGCACCAGCCACCACGGGTCGAGCGCCACCAGCTGCAGGGCGCCTTCCAGCAGCCCGCCCCAGCTGGTCTGCGGCGGCTGCACGCCGAGCCCCAGGAACGACAGCGCCGACAACAGCAGGATCATCTCGCCGACCAGAAAGGTGAAGTTCACCGCCAGCACCGGCGCCAGCACGCGAAGTAGGTGGGTGGCAACGACGTGGAAGAAGCCGCCGCCCATCTGGTAGGCGGCCAGCACGAACTCGCGCTCGCGCACCGCGCGCGTCTCGTTGCGCACCAGCCTGGCCAAAGGCGGCCACGAGATCAGCCCGAGCAGCAGGATCAGCGAGGCGGTGGACAGGCGCAGGATGGCAGCGAAGAAGATCAGCACCACCAGCCCCGGCAGCGCCAGCACCGCGTCCAGCAGGCGCATCATCACCGCATCGAGCAGGCGCGGCCCAAGGCCGGACAGCAGGCCGTACAACAGCCCGGCGGCAAAGGTGAGGATCGCCGCCGGCAGCGCCACCAGAAGCGTCGCGCGGCCGGCATCCATCACCCGCGCCAGGTTGTCGCGTCCGAGCTCGTCGGTGCCGAGCGGAAACGTCCGGCCCGGGTGCGACAACGGAAACAGGGGGTTGAGCGCATACGGATCGACACGCCAGGCGAGCGGCAGCAGGAAGCACAGCAACAGCACCAGTGCTGCGAGAACGATCCCGGCCAGAAGGCTGCCGCTGCCGAACACGGCGACGCCGGACCGGCGCACGGCCCGATGCGCCCGGCGGAGCAACAACGCTTCAGGCATAGCTGGTCCGGGGGTCGAGCACGCCGTTGAGAAGGTCGGCCAGCAGGTTGCCGAGCACCGTCAGCAAGCCGATCACCAGCACGATGCCGATCAGCACGGGGTAGTCCTGCCCAATCGCCGATTGCCACAACAGCCAGCCGAGGCCGGGATAGGAGAACACCGTTTCGGTGACGATTCCGCCAGCAAAGATCGTGGGCAGCGACAAGCCGAGCAGGGTGACCACCGGACGCAGCGCGTTGCGCAGCACGTGCCGGAACAGAATGCGGGAAGGCGAGGCGCCGCGCGCCGCGGCCGAGCGCACGTAGTCGCGGCCGAGCTCCTCGTGCACGCTTTGCGCCAGGTAGCGCGACAGCGCCGGCACGGTGAACAAGGTAATGGTGGCGGCCGGCAGCGCCAGGTGCGACAGGATCGAGCCCGGCGTCTGGTGGGACAGGCGCAGGTTCTCCAGCCCGCCCGCCGGCAGCCAGCCAAGCCCCATCGACAGCCACAGGATCAGCAGGGTGCCGACAAAGAACGAGGGCAGGGCGAACAACCCCAGCTCCAGCGCGCTGATCAGCCGGCCGAGGCGGCGCTGGTGGAACACCCCGTGCAGCAGCCCCAGCCCGAACGCGATAACCAGGCTGACGGCGAGCGCCACCAGCTGCAGCAGGATCGTGTTGGCCTCGTAGTCCAGCAGCATGGCGCCGACCGGCTGGTTCGACAGGTACGAGCTGCCCAGCCGCCCGTGCAGGAGCTGCCACAGCCAGCGCAGGTACTGTTGCCAGATCGGCAGGTCGAGGCCGAACTCGTGGTTGATCGCCGCCACCGTGTCCGGCCGCGCCGCCGGACCCAGGATCGAGTACGCCGGCCCGCCCGGAGTCAGGTGGCTCATGGCGAAGGCCAGCATCGTCAGGATCAGCAGCGACAGCGCAGCACTGCCGAGGCGGCGTTCAAGGAGCCGGAGCATGCGATCCTCCGGCACCCGAAGCGCACGCAAGCGGGCCGGACAGCGTCAGCAGCTCGGCCGACCACATCCCGTTCGGGCTGAGGAAGTCGGACACGCCGCCGATCCCCGGACGCACCAGCACTTCCGGCGTGCCGGCCGGCAGGTACAAATGCGGCATGCGCTCGGCAGTATAATCCTGCACCGCCCGCAGCGGGCCGTCGCCGGAGCCGAACATCACGTCGCGGTTCAGCGCGTCCATGTGCCCGTCCACGAAGTGGCCGTAGTCCATCGCGCCGTCGGACGAGAAGAAGTCGTGCATGTTGGGATAGGTCGCGATCGACCAGCGCAGGGTGATCACATCCCAGTCGTGGCCGTTGCCGGCCAGCACCGCCAGCAGCTGGTTGAAGCCGATCGTCCGGATCGACACCTCCATGCCGATGCGGCGCAGGTTGCGCTGGATCAGCTGCGCCTGGATGATCCCGTCGCTGCTTTCCGACGAGGTCAGGATGGAAAAGGCGAGGCGCTGCCCGTCCTTGTGCAAAATCCCGTCCGGGCCGGGGGTCCAGCCGTCCCGGGCCAGCAGCGCGCTCGCGGCGGCGGGATCGAACGACAGGTCTGGATAGCCGGCGCGGGCGGCAGGGGACTGCAGATCGACCATGGACGGCGGCACCGGCCCGTGGTCGACGCTGGCCTGGCCGCGATAGATCAGCGCCACGATCTCCTTCTGGTCGATGGCGCGCGTCATCGCCCGGCGCACCGCCTCGTCGGCCAGGAACGGCGCCTGCTTCGAGCGGAAGTTGATGTAGCCGTCGCCATAGGTGAAGTTCGGCGTGGGCTTGATCACGGTGAACCCGGGCAGATGGGAGGCGAACCCCGACAACAGATAGGGGATGCTCGCCATGTCGAGCGCGCCGGCGCGCATCTGCTCCAGCGCGGTGTTGCCGGTGGGAAAGGCGATCACCAGGCGCCGCACCTGCGGATGGTGGCCGCCGTATAGCGGGTTCGGCACCAGCACCACGTGCCGCCCGACCGCGTATTCCTTGAGCAGGAACGGCCCGTCGCCGACCGCGAACAGGGTGGCGTCGTTCTGCCGCCGGCGCAGCTCCACCGGGCTCATCCCCTCGAACACGTGCCTCGGCAGCGGGTAGAGCAGGTTGCCGAGGCCGAGCGAGATGAACCAGCGCGGGTTCACCTTGCGGGTCATGCGCAGCTCGACCTGGTGCGTCGACACGATACGGCTGGACGCGATCAGCGTCGGCACCCCACCTTGGCCGTACCAGACGTAGCGCGGGCCCATGCTATGGATCAGGTCGAGGGTGAAGAGGAGGTCGCCGGCGGTGACCGGCACCCCGTCGGACCAGCGCCAGTCGTGCAGGGTGATCAGAAAGGTGGCGCCGTCATCCGGCGTGGACACTGCCGAGGCCACGCTGCGGGAAAAGTCCGGCTCCCCGTGCCGGTCGATCCAGACCAGCGGGCGAAGGAACTGCTTGATCACCTCCTGGGCGTATACCGAGCTGGTCAGCAGCGGGTTGAGCGAGTTCACCCCGGCCGGCGGCCCCACGCCGACGCCGGTGGGGATGATCACGCTGCCGCAGCCTAATTCCGCCGCGCGTAGCGGTGGGCTGGCGAGCAGGCAGATGGCCAGCGCGGTGCGGTGGAAAAACCAGACGGACACCCGCCCGTCCTAGCTTCCGCTCCCGCCCATGTCGAGAGCGCATGACACCTCTGCTTTGAGCGCAGGCAGCACGATCTCCGGAAACCACGGGTTGCGCGCTTCCCACACGCCGGTGCGCCAGGACGGGTGCGGCAGCGGGAACAGCCCGCGCGGCAGATAGTCACGGAATGCCCGCACCCGCTCCGTCATCAGACCGGGACCGAGCACGTGGTTCTGCGCGTAGGTGCCGATCAGCAGCGTCAGCCGCAGCCCGTGCAGGTGCGACAGGATGCGGTCGCGCCAGATCGGCGCGCATTCCGGGCGCGGCGGCCGGTCGCCGCCCTGGGGCAGGCGGCCAGGATAGCACAACCCCATCGGCAGGATCGCCACCTGGCTGGTGTCGTAGAACGCGTCCTTGTCCAGCCCGAGCCAGGAGCGCAGCCGGTCGCCGGACGCGTCCCAGAACGAGATCCCCTTTTCGTGCACCTTTGTGCCCGGCGCCTGGCTGGCGATCAGCACGCGGGCGGTAGTGGACACGTGCAGGATCGGCCGGGGCCCCAGCGGCAGGAGCGGCGCGCAGTAGCGGCAGCTCCGCACCTCGGTCACCAGCCGCGCCAGCGCCGCGTCCGGCCCCTCCGGCCCATTCGGATCGTCGCCGGCGCTCAAGGCTCGGTCGTGGGGTTCGGCCGCTCGCCCACGCTGAAGATCACGATCTGCTCGCCGCTATGGGCGAAGGTGATGGTGCACGGCACCAGCGCGCCGTCTGCCAGGGGCTGCGTCGCCCGCGTCAGGTCGATCAGCGCGGTCACGGGATGGAACTGGCCGTGCAGGGCTGGCGGCAGGTCGAGCCCGTTCTGGGTGCTGGTGACGGCTTCCGCCTCGTGCTGCTGCGACGGCGTGGGCGTGGCGATGTCGTCGTGCAGCGAAGCGTTGCGCAGCGCCACCTGCCCGGATGCCGGGCACTCCACCCGGATCAGGCGGTCGACCAGCGGGCCGTGGTTGACGATGATCGTGCTGAGCAGCGCCGACGCGTGGGCGGGGTCGGCCTGCGCCCAGGACGGTCCGACCTGCATCGGCCCCGGCACCTGCACCGCGGCCCTCGCCGGGGTGGTGCTGCCGAGCAGCAGGGAGGCCAGGACGGCCAGGAATACGGTCTCACTGCAGTTCATAGTCGACCTCCGCTGTATAGACCGGCTGATCGGGACCGGGCTGCGAGCTGAACAGCGTGAAGCTGTCGATCGGCACCGGCGCGGTGCGAAGCAGGTTGTGCTCCTGCACCCAGCCGGCAAGCAGCGGCTCGGCCACCGCGTCCACCCGGCCCAGCGACACGTGCGGCTGGAACCGGCGTCGCTCCGGGGCCAGGCCGGCGCGCTGCAGGGCGGTCTCGATCTTGTTCTGCAGGTGATGAAGGCGTTCGCACCGGTTGATCCCGGCCCACAGCTTGCTGGGACGGTTGTTGCGGTCGAACAGGCCGACGCCGGACAACGCCAGGTCGAAGCGGCGGACGTGCAGGGCGTGAAGGGCGAGGTCGATCTCCTCCGCTTGGTCACGCCGCACCTCGCCGACGAAGCGCAGGGTGAGATGAAGGTTTTCCGGCGCCACCCAGTGCGCCGCGGACAGGCCGCCGCACAGGCCGGACAGGGTTTCGCGCAGGGTCCAGGGCAGATCCAGCGCCACGAACAAGCGCATCAGCGCGCGGACGGCCGGCGCGGGAACAGGAGCACCACCGCCGCCAGAACCGCGAGCATGATCGCGATGCGCGACTCCGGCCGTTCGGCTGGGGGTTGGACGCCGGTCATGGGGGAAAAGCCTGCTTCTTCCGGATGCCGCCGGAACCGGGGCAGCCAGAACCGGGGCGGCCGGACCACGACGGTGCCCGCGCCGATCCCCGCGGTCAATCGCCGCCGCCCGTGTTGTCCTTGACCTCGCACGCGGAACCGCCAACATATCTCGCAGGAGCGCCGGGATCGCCCGGCTCCACAGGAATTGGAAGACCATGGCGTTCGTTCCCGACTATCGCACCACTCCCGGCAGGACCGGCATCGGCGTCCAGGCCGGAGCCGTGGATCTCGGGCTGCGTGCCTATATGTTGCGCGTCTACAACTGGATGGCATCCGGCTTGGTGCTGACCGGGCTGGTCGCCTACGGCATCGCCCACAGCCAGCTGGCGGCGCTGTTCCACCAGACGGTGATGATGTCGAACGGCATGGTGGCGATCCGCCCGACCATGCTGGGCTTCATCGCCATGATCGCCCCCCTGGGCTTCGTGATGGTGCTGAGCTTCGGCATCAACCGCTTGTCGCGGCAGGCAGCGCAGGGGGTGTTCTGGGCCTTCTCGGCCGCGATGGGCCTGAGCATGGCGAACCTGTTCTTCGTCTATGCCGACCTGTCGATCGTGCGCGTGTTCTTCATCACCGCCGGCACCTTCGCCGCGATGAGCCTGTGGGGCTACACCACCAAGACCGACCTCACCCGGTTCGGCTCGTTCCTCATCATGGGCCTGTTCGGCATCATCATCGCCAGCGTGGTCAACATCTTTACCCACAGCGCTGGCCTGTATCTGCTGACCAGTGTGGTGGGCGTGCTGATCTTCACCGGTCTTGCCGCCTATGACACACAGCGCATCAAGTGGAACTACGGCCAGCTGGCCTACTACCAGGGTGTGGACGGTGCGGCGAAGCAGAGCGTCACCGATGCCCTGATGCTCTATCTCACCTTCATCAACCTGTTCACTTTCCTGCTGCAGCTCACGGGCGTGCGCAACAGCAACAACTGATCCCGGCAGCTTCCCCAAGCTGGATAAGCCCCCGATCGCAGGATCGGGGGCTTTTTTATTGCTGCGGCCCGTGCTCGGATGGCGCGGCAACAACCGGCGCGGTCCCATGCATCGTCACGCTCGTCCGCTCATGCCCGCTCGTATCATGCTCCTGTCCGGCATTGCGTCTGGTATCGCGCTGGCATCCCTGGCGCCGCTGCCCGCCCTGGCCCAGCCCGCGATCAACAGCAGCAACGTGGCGCCAATCGAGCCGCCTGTGCCGCATCCGGACGAAATCCCGTGCCGGGTGCCGCTGTTCAGCAACGCCCGTTTCGGCGCCAGCACGGTGCCGTTTTCCTACGCCCCGCCCGGCGCCTGTCCCGGTCCCTGGGCCCGGGTGGTGCTGAGCACGGACATCTCGCTCGACGCCGGCCGGCAGTATGACCGCACCGCCACCATCTTTATCGGCGGGGTCAACGTCCTGTTCGGCACCACCGCCGAGCCCCGCGCCGCCCTGGCCCCCGCCTGGCACGTGGAACGCGACGTGACGGACGACACCGCCCTGCTCCAAACCGTTCAGCCCGGGCACGTGCTGATCGCGAACTACCAGAACACCGCCGACACCAGCACCATCACCGCCAGTTCCAGCCTGCTGTTCTATCCCGCCACTGCCCGGGACCCGGCGCCGGCCACGCCCGATCTGGTGATCCCGCTCAACGCCGATCCGGCCGCCGACACCAAGGCGCTGAACGACGGCAGCCAGTCGCTGAGCCGCACCGGCGTGTTGCCGACCAACGTGGAGCGGGCGCGGCTCGACGTGCTGCTGCAAAGCCAGTCCAGCGACGAGTTCTGGTATACCTGCGTGCCGGACGCGCTGGCAGCCACGCTGGAAACCTGCGGCGGCGGCGCGTTCCGCGAAGGGCAGGTGGCGATCGACGGCGTTCCCGCCGGCACGGCGCCGGTATACCCCTTCATCTACACCGGCGGCATCGACCCCTACCTGTGGGAGCCGATCCCGGGGGTGCAGACCCTGTCGTTCAAGCCGTACTCGGTGGAACTGACCCCGTTCGTGGGCGCGATCGACGACGGCCGGCCGCACACGGTGTCCTTGTCCGTCGCCGGCGCGAACCAGTACTTCTCCGTCACCGGCACGCTCTACCTTTTCCTCGACCACAACGGTCGCACGGTGTCCGGCAGCGTCACGCGCAACACCCTGGCCGCCCCGGCTCCAACCGTGACCAGCAACATCACGCGGAACAACGGCATCGCCAGCGGCACCGTGCTGACCACCTCGCAGCACGACTACACCATCAGCGGCACCGCGATCACCTCGCACGGCGCCGTCACCACCACGGTGGCGCAGGTCGGACGGTTCTCCAACAACCAGAGCTTCACCGTGTCGGATACGGTGGACGACCAGGACGTGGTGCAGCGCACCGACACCATCAACACCGTGACCACCGCGTCGGCCGGCAGGCAGACCGCCCTGGTCAGGAGCTTCTCCTACCCACTCGACCTGCACTACGCCTACGCCAGCAGCGCCGACGGCAGTGCTGCGCAAACGACGGCGGTGAAGCAGTCGCTGGAAGACGGCAGGCTGCGTCTGGTTGACGGCGTGCCGACCGAGGCGTCACTGGTGCGCGAAACGGTGGCGCCGAACGACGTGCTAGAGCTTGCCGCGGACGGTTCGGTGTCCTCGCACAAAGGCAACAGCGTCACCGACTACCTGTCCGCCGACACCCTGGCCGGCTGCGTCACCCGGCACGAGGCCTCGACCAACAGCGTCCTCGCCGCCATGAGCAGCACCGCCAGCTGCAACCTCGGCGGCCTGCTCCCGTGAGGGGCCGCCGCCCTAGGCGATGGTTTTGAGGTAGTCGGCGAGCTTCACCGCAGCGGCGTTCTTGTCGATCCGTTCCAGGGCGCCGAGCTCGGCCGCCAGCCGGTCCATCGCCGCCTCGTAGATCTGGCGCTCGGAAAAGCTCTGGTCCGGCTGACCGGCGTTGCGATGCAGGTCGCGCACCACCTCGGCGATCGCCAGCGGATCGCCCGAGTTGATCTTGGCCTCGTATTCCTGCGCCCGCCTGGACCACATGGTGCGCTTGATCCGCGCCCGGCCCTTCAGGATCGCCAGCGCCTCGTCGAACAGCTTGCGCGTGGCGAGCTTGCGCAGGCCGGCACTCTTCGCCTTCGCCACCGGGACGCGCAGCGTCATCCGGTTCTCCTCGAAGGTGATGTGGATCAGCTCCAGCTTGTGCCCGGCGATCTCCTCGGTGGCGATGCGCTCGACCTTGCCGACGCCGTGCGTCGGGTAGACCACGTGGTCGCCTTCCGCGAACGGCTCGTCGTCGCGGGGCTTGCGGACGGGGTTGGGACGCGGTCTGCTGTCGGAGGGCACATCCGACCCGGACTCCCCAGGCACGGCCGCCTCGGTGGGCACGTTGTCATCCGCCACGTCATGGGCCGCCACGTCATCGGTCACCACGTCATCGGTCACCACGTCATTGGCCGCCACGTCATCGGCCATCGCGTCGTCCAGCCGGTCGTCCTGGACCTGTGTCGCCGTCTTGGTCAGCATGGGCCTGCCGTCTCCTGTCCCACCCGGCATCCGGGATGCCGCACCGTGCGCGCAACCGTTTTCCGCATCGTCACGCGAAAGCGCGACGATAAGGATCGGATGCATAGTGCTATGATGATTTATGTTTATACCACGTTCGGGCTCCTCGCGGAACCCGGGCGGACCGGGACCACCCGGGTGATCAGCTGAACAGGTCGATCAGCCGAACAGATCAGGCATGGCCGCGGCGACCGGCGCCTCGAAACGCGACACGCTGACGCCCAGCAACCGTATGCTGCGCTCGAACGGGAACAGCCCGCGCAGCAGCGTCGTCGCCGCTTCGGCCAGCGCCGTGCGGGTCGCGACCGGCGTGGCGCTGGACGCTGCCCGGGTGACGATGCGGAAGTCGGAGAACTTCACCTTCAGCGTCACCGTGCGCGCCGGCCGCCCCGCCTTCTCGTAGCCGGTCCAGACCTTGTCGATCGCGGGCTCGAGCGCGGCGCAGGCATCCTCCCAGTCCGACACGTCGGCGGCAAAGGTGTGTTCCGAGCCCAGCGACTTGCGCGGCCGGTCCGTCACCACCGGCCGGTCGTCCTCGCCGCGGGCGATGGCGTGGTAGTGCGGCCCGTTCTTGCCGAAGTGCCGCACCAGGCGCTCGATCGGCCAGGCGCGCAGGTCGAGCCCGGTATGGATGCCGAGCCCGTGCATCTTCGCCGCCGTCACCGGGCCCACCCCGTGGAACCGGTCGACAGCCAGCGCCTCGACGAAGCCGGCCCCACGCGCCGGAGTGATGACGAACAGCCCGTCCGGCTTGCGCTGGTCGGAAGCGAGCTTGGCCAGGAACTTGTTGTAGGACACGCCGGCCGACGCGGTCAGCCCGGTGGCCTCGAAGATGCGGGCGCGTATCTCGCCCGCGATGGCGGTGGCGGAGCCCAGGTCGCGCAGCGGCCGGGTCACGTCGAGATAAGCCTCGTCCAGGGACAAGGGCTGGATCAGGTCGGTATAGATCTCGAACACCTGCCGGATCTGCTGCGACACCGCGCGGTAGACGTCGAAGCGCGGCGGCACGAACACCAGTTCCGGGCACAGGCGCCGCGCGGTGACCGACGGCATCGCCGAGCGCACGCCGAACCGCCGGGCCTCGTAGCTCGCCGCCGCCACCACGCCGCGGGCGCGGGACCCGCCCACCGCCACCGGCCGGCCGCGCAGGGCCGGATCGTCGCGCTGCTCGACCGAGGCGTAGAACGCGTCCATGTCGACGTGGATGATGCGTCTGTGAACAGCGTTCACGGCGGAAGCGATCACCTCGCCGTGGTCGCTTTCGCCGATGGAAGGCGCGCTAGAGCCAGCCATGGTCGCGGAACCGGTCCAGGTCGATGCCGGGCGGCGCGTACCAGCCGCCGTCGCGGTAGCGCGCGCCCAGCTTCTGCGCCGCTTCCTTGTTGCCAAAGGGGATGCGCAGCGGCGTGTCCCCGGCCGCGGCGGGAACAAGCGCCTGCGCGGCGGTCCGTCGCGGCCGCTTGCCCGGCGTCGCGGCCGGTTTCGTGCCCAGCCGCGTGCCCAGCTTCGTGCCCAGCTTCGCGGCTAGCTTCGCGCCGCCCTTCGCGGCCACCCTCGCACCCGCTTTCGCGTCCGGCCTGGTCCGGGCAGACCCGCCGCGCGCGGTCCGGCCACGGCTGGCGGTCTTCGCCGGCGACGCGGCGGCGGCGGCGGCGCGCGCGTCGGGCAGAACGGTGGCGCCGCGTTCGGACAGCCGGCCGATGATCCGCTCAGCCTGGGCGCACACCGCGTCGATGGCGCCCATCATCGGCTCGCCCACCAGCACCCCGTCCAGCAGCCGTTCCAGCTGCGCGGTGACGCCGGGATCGACCAGCGCCGGGTCGGCGGCGCGCAGCACCTCGTGCAACGCCAGGCCGCGCTCGGTCGGCACGATCGCCTTGTTGTCCAGCGTCAGCAGGTCCTGCGCCTTGAGCCCGCGGATGATCTCGGCGCGCGTCGCCGGCGTGCCGATGCCCTTGGCCTGCTTCAGCCTGAGCTGCAGCGCCTCGTCCGGCACGAAGCGCCACGCGTTCTGCATCGCGTCGATCAGCGTGCCCTCGTTGTAGCGCGGCGGCGGGCGGGTTTCCTTGGGCTCGACCGCGGGCTCGGACAACCGCGCCGTTTCGCCGTCCCGCAGGGCGGGCAGCAGCTGCGCGTCCTCACCGGTTTCCTCCGCCGGCTGCCAGTCCGGGAACGCCCTGCGCCAGCCGAGCTCGATCGGCTGTCGTCCGGTGGCCCGGAAGGGATGCCCGGCCACGTCCCGCAGCGCCGTGGTCTGGCGGTAGCGGAAGTCCGGCATCATCGCCGCCAGGTAGGAGCGGGCGATCACGTCGAACAGCCGGCGCTCGTCGGCGCTCAACCGCGGCCACACCTCGCGCAGGGTGTTGATCGTGTTGCGGTTGGGGATCACGGCGTGGTGACTGGCGCCAAGGAGGCCCTTGTCGCTGAAGCAGCCGGACGCCCCGCGCCGGATCACCGGCGGGTCCGGCACCGGGATCGCGGCGAAGCTCTGCCCGGCGCGGAGGCCAGCGACGACGTGCGGCACGTCCTTGATCAGGGCTTCGGGCAGGCAGCGGGTTTCGGCGCGCGGATAGGTGATGACCTTCTTGCCGGCGCCGTCGTACAGCTCCTGCGCCACCTCCAGCGTGCGCGCCGCCGACCAGCCGAACCGCGACGCGCACAGCTTCTGCAGCGACGGCAGGTCGTGCAGCCGTGGCGGGGCCTGTCGCTTGTCCTCCACCG
>CAXSHC010000055.1:0-11762 GCA_964236745.1 uncultured Acetobacteraceae bacterium | reverse complement strand
CGCTGCCGCTCGCGGTAGCCGATCGCGGCGTTGTGGATCACCGCGTCGAAGCGGCCGAGGGCGTTGGCTTGTTCGGCCAGGGCGCGCGTCTCGGCCAAGCTGGACAGGTCGCCGGTGAGCACCGTTTCCGCCCCGGGCACCGCCGCCAGCGCTTCCCGCCCACGCGCCTCGTGACGGGCGTGCAGCACCACGGCGTGCCCTCGCTCGACCAGCAGCGCTGCGGCCATGCGGCCGAGGCCGTCGGAGGAACCGGTGACGAAAATGCGTGCCATGCAGGGGATAACGCGTCGTCGGCGCGGAGGTGGCGCGGCCGCGTGACGCCGGGTGGCGGAACGGAGTTCCGGCCGACGCTGGACGCTGCAGGCGCTGGCACAGGTCGGGGGCCGTCGCGGTCCGGCTTTGTGGCCAAGTTCAGGGCGGGTGTCGGCAAGCCGGCGATGCAATACCTGTCGTCCTGACGAATGCTGGGTCGCGTTTGATCGGCTGGCGCAGGCCGGCGCATTGGTCGCGATTGTCGCGTTCTCGCTCTGCTACGGGTCCGAAAACACCGTCGGCGCCGCGTTCAAGCAGGGGTCGGCGTTCCACCACGGCGGTTCGGCAGGGAACGGGAACGATGAGGAGCCTGGGGGCGGAAGGCCTGCGGAGAACGGCCAACGGCGTGACGGGGCTGGCCGAGAGAAGCAGCGCCTGCCGGTCAGAAGCAGAGGTTCGGCCTTAACGAAGCGTCGGCGATCCGGAACGTCCAGGGGGGTTAGCCTATGCCATTCTGTGGCACAGGTAGAAGAAGCGTGGTAGGGTTCACCATGCTGCGTCGCGCTGCCCTCAACATCTCAATGCCTCCCGAACTGGCCGCCTTTATCGCGACGCTTGTCACCTCGGGACGCTACGGCACCGCCAGCGAGGCGGTGCATATCGGCCTGCGCCCGTTGCAGGAGAAGACAAGGTGGCCTGCCGGCGCCTCGTGGGATCGATGGTCGGCCGAAGGCGCTTCCCCATAGGCACTGACATGGATGGGCCGGCGGCCCGGGAAGCGGCGTTGCTGTCCGAGATCGCACAGCTCCGCCGGCAGCTTGACGGATCCAGGCAGTCCGCCGTCCAGGCTGCCGCGGAAACGATCAACGGCGTCGACGTGCATGGGCAGGCCCTGGCCCGGAGTCGCCAGGAAACCAGCGATGCCCGCGAGGATGCCGTCCAGGCACGCGGCGATGCCGCCGGAGCCGTGCTGGAACATGCGCATGCCATGGCGACCAGCCAGGCCGAGCTCGGCAGCAGCAGAATGCTGAACGCCGCCCTGCAGGCGAGCGAGAACCGGTTTCGGCTGGTGCTGGAAAGCGCCACCGACTTCGCCATTATCACCACGGACACGGATGGCCGCATCACCGGCTGGAACATCGGGGCGAGCAACATCCTGGGCTGGAGCCAAGTGGAGCTGCTCCGCCGCGACGCCGGGCTGATCTGGACGCCCGAGGACCGGGCGGCCCAGGCGCCCGAGGCGGAGATGCGGGATGCGTGCGCGACGGGACGCGCTGCCAACGAACGCTGGCACCTCAAGCGCGACGGCACCCGGTTCTGGGCAAGCGGCACGATGTCGCCGATGCACGACAACGCAGGCGCGCTGCTGGGCTACCTGAAAATCCTGTGCGACCGGACGGAGCAGCACGTGACGGGACAGGCCCTGCGCCTGGCCGAACGGCGCCGGATCGGGATGCTGAAGCTGGGCGAGCAGCTACGCGATCTGGAAGATGCCGGGGAGATGGCGTCGATGGCGGCCGAAAGCCTGGGCCGTACCATGGAGGTCAACGCTGCCGGCTATGGCACCCTGGATCATGCCGGGGAGGTCCTCAGCATCGAGCGGGACTGGACGGCCCCGGGTTCCAGAAGCGTTGTCGGCTTGCACCGGCTGCGGGAGTACGGGTCCTACCTCGAGGCCCTGCAACGTGGCGAAACGGTTGCCGTCGATGACGTGTCGCAGGACCCGCGAACGCTTGCCGGCGCAGGCGAGCTGGAAGCGATTGGCGTCCGGGCCTTCATCAACCTGCCGCTTGTCGAGCATGGCCGGCTCGTGGCGATGTTCTTCGTGCTCAGCGAAACGCCGCGCTCGTGGACGCCGGACAAGCTGGCTTTCGTGCGCAACGTCGCCGAGCGCGTCCGGAGCGCGATCGAACGGCGGCGGGCGGAGCGCGAGTTGCGCGAGCTGGCCGCATCCCTGGAGGTCCAGGTCGAGGAAAGGACACGCGAGCGCGACCGCCTGTGGGAACTCAGCGAGGACCTGCTGGTCGTCGCCGACTATGACGGGCATCTCCGGCGGGTCAGCCCATCCTGGACGCGCCTGCTCGGCCATGACGAGAGAACCCTGCTCACCCGCCCTTATCTCGAGATGGTCCATCCCGACGATCTCGGACCGGTGATGGATGCGCTCCTGTTGATGCGGTCCACGGGGAAGCCGGCCCGCTTCCAGGACCGGATCATTTCGGCCGACGGAAGCTGGCGCTGGATCGCCTGGACGCTGTCCCCGGAACCCGGCGGCGAGGGCCTGACAGGCGTCGGCCGCGACATCACGGCCGACAAGGAAGCGGCCGAGATGCGAGCCCGGCTCGAGGAGCAGTTGCGCCAAAGCCAGAAGATGGAGGCGGTGGGCCAGCTGACTGGCGGGCTGGCGCACGACTTCAACAACCTTCTGACCGGCATCGGCGGCAGCCTGGAGCTGCTGCAGGCCCGCATCGCGCAGGGGCGGGTCAAGGAGGTGGACCGCTACGTCACCGCGGCGCAGGGGGCGGCCAGGCGTGCTGCGGCGCTGACGCACCGGCTGCTGGCCTTTTCGCGGCAGCAAACGCTTGATCCCCGGCCCACGGACGTGAACCGGCTGGTCGTGGGGATGGAGGAGCTGATCCGGCGCACGATGGGCCCCGGAATGACGGTGGAGGTCGTGACGGCGGGCGGGCTGTGGAACAGCCTGGTGGACTCCGGCCAGCTCGAGAACGCGCTGCTGAACCTGTGCATCAACGCCCGCGACGCCATGCCGGAGGATGGCAGCCTCACCATCGAGACCGGCAACAAGTGGCTCGACGAGCGGGGTGCCCGGGAACGAGAGCTGCTGCCCGGGCAGTACGTCACGCTGTGCGTGAGCGACAACGGCACCGGGATGACGCCCGAGGTCATCGCGCGTGCCTTTGATCCGTTCTTCACCACCAAGCCGGTGGGCCAAGGCACCGGGCTCGGCCTGTCCATGATCTACGGCTTCGTGCGGCAGTCCGGCGGACAAGTGCGCATCTATTCCGAGGTGGGACAGGGCACGATGGTCTGCCTGTACCTGCCCCGGCATCGCGGTGCGGCGGAGGAGACGGAGCAGCCGGCCGAACTGGCCGAGGCGCCACGCGCGGAACAGGGCGAAACGGTGCTGGTGGTGGACGACGAGCCCACGGTGCGGATGCTGGTCACGGAGGTCCTGCAAGACCTGGGCTACACCGCGATCGAGGCGGCGGACGGGGCGGCCGGGCTGAAGGTGCTGCAGTCCGGCGCACGCATCGACCTGCTGGTGACCGATGTCGGCCTGCCGGGAGGCATGAACGGCCGTCAGGTGGCGGACGCCGCCCGGGTGGCGCGGCCGGACCTGAAGGTGCTGTTCATCACCGGATTCGCCGAGAACGCCGTGCTCAGCCACGGCCATCTCGACCCGGGCATGCACATCCTGACCAAGCCTTTCGCGATGGAAGCGCTGGCCAGCCGGATCCGGGAGCTGATCGCCGGCACCCAGGGTATGGGCGGCACCTGAACGGTTGAACGCCGCCAGCGGGGCGTTTTCCGGGCGTTAACCGGACGCCGCTACGAACGGGGGGAACAGGCCCGCCGGAGCGTGACCCATGACAGCCCCCGAAACGGCCGATCCGCGACGCTGCGAGCTGGAGAACCGCGCCTTCAAGGTGCTGGGGGAGCCGCTGTTCGTCCGCGGCCAGGCCGGCAGCGACGTGATGATGCGCGTCCACCTGGGCGACACCCAGGCGCTGGTTCCGCTCGCAACGATCCAGCGCGAGGCGGGCATCGCGGACGACAGCGCAGACGGGCGCATGATCGTGCAGATCAAGCGGTCCCTGGCCTTTGTGCAGTTCCTGCGCCTGGGAGACGACCTGCCGCCGGAGGTGCTGACCGGGGAAGCGAGCTGGACCGCCGGCGAGGCGTTCTGCCAACTGGCGCTGGCGAAGCTCCAGTACGGGCTGGTGCGCAACTTCGGGTCGTCCGAGGAGGACCTTTCCCAGGTCGACGGGCAGACGCTGATCGCGTGCGTCAACGACCCGGGGTTCAAGGCGCAGGTGAGCAACGCCTTCCGCAGGAGCGCCGAGATGCTCGGCCTGCCCGACGGGGATGCCGTGCTGGACCTGATGGCCCGGCTCGCCCACGAGTTGTCGTTCGTCGAGGCGCTGAGGGCCCAGATGCTGCAAAGTGTCGAGGCCCTGGCGGCCCGCCTCGGACGGTTGAAGTTCCGCGGACGTGGCGACAGCCAGCGCCAGGAGATGCTGGCGCAAACGCGGCGGATGATCGACCGTGCCATCCCCAGGATGCGCGAGCGCTTCACCGACATCGACGCCCAGACCGGCGAGGTGGTCGCCGTGCTGCGGCAGGTGGCGGCGCAAACGGTGTTCATCCGCAACCGTCGCGACGAGCTGTACATGGCCTACCAGGGATGGAAGGACCTGCTGGCGAGGTGGAATGCCTGCACGGCACGTTCCCTCGACGAGTGCTGGGCGCTCACCGAGGAAACCTACCGGTTCCTCGCTCCGCGTTTCATGGCCTACCAGGAGTGGAAGAAGGTCACGGAACAGCGGTCAATGGTTCGACCGCGGGAAAGCGTGTGGTGATGCGGGCTCACGCAGGCCGGATCGGGTAGCGCCGGGCGCAACCGTTTCGATGGCAGCATGCTGTTCGATGACGGGCAGGAGGCCGATCCGGGTTCCCGGCGATCGGCCAAAGGCGGCTGGGACAAGCGGCACCCGATGAGCCTGAAACAGGGACCTGGGGGATCGTGGCCGGTCGTTGGCCGGTCGCTGGCCAGCCCACCCTGCCGAGCCTGGTTCCGGCCGCGCGGCTGCTCCATGGACGTCGCACGGCAGGTCGCGGCTCCAAGGTCACGCCTGCCGCCCGGGCTGGGAGGAGTGCTGGGCGGGCGATGCAGCAGAATTGATCCGATGGCTCGTTCGCGGACGGCGGAGCGGGCCCACCTCCAACACCAGCCAGGGGATGAGGTGCCGCATGAGCAGGATGATCGACGCGCTGATCGGCCGGATCGAGACGGCGAAAGAACTGGACCGACCGGGTTACGCGCTCGGCAAGGCGATCTCGCGCACGGGGCAGATCGGCGGGGCCCCAAGCAAGGGGCTGGCCAACACGCTGCACGGCCGCTCGCTGGGGCATCCGGTGCATCCGCTCGCGGTCGCGATACCGGTGGGCACCTGGAGCCTCGCCTTCGCGCTGGACCTGCTCGGGGCGGCCGGCGTGTTGCGCGACCGGGGGGTGCCGCGTGCCGCGGACCTGGCGCTGAAGGCCGGGGCGGCCGGGGCGGTGCTGGCGATCGCCACCGGGCTCGCCGACTGGCAGCACCTCAACGGGCGCGACCGGCGCACCGGGCTGGTGCACGGGTCGATCAACATCGTGTCCACAGGGCTGAACCTCCTGTCGGTGGCGCTGCGCGCACGCGGCCGGCTGGCGGCGGGGCGCTGGGTGAGCGGCACCGCGTTCCTCGCCACCGGGGCCAGCAGCTACCTGGGCGCCCACCTGATCTACCGGCGCGGCAACGCGGTGGACCACGCGGACCGCAGCCCGGAGCCGCGCGACTTCGTGTCGGTGCTGCCGCTGGCGGAACTGGAACACAAGGTGCCGCGCCGGGTGGCGGTGTGGGACGAGGTGGCGCGCAAGGAGATCGGCATCGTGCTGGTGCGGGACGGCGAGCGAGTGCATGCCATGGGGGCGCGCTGCTCGCATGCCGGCGGGCCGCTCGACCAGGGCTGGGTGACAAACGGCACGCTGGTGTGCCCGTGGCACGGATCGCGCTACGACCTGGAAACCGTGCAGCCGGTCACGGGGTCGTCCACCTGCCCGCAGCCGCGCTACCAGGTGCGCCTGCGTGGGAACAACGTGGAGCTCAGGCGCGAACAGGAGCCGGGCGACCCGGTGGTGACTTCCGAAACGCTGGCACGGGTGGCCGGCGAACGCGACGAGATCGGCGAGGCGGCGGCGGCGCATCCCAAGGCGACGGAGGTGCTGTTCGAGCACCACGAGCTGATCCGCCGGCTGTTCGCGCGCACCCTGGCAACACCGGGCGAGGATCCGCAGCGCCACGCGCTGCTGCACACGCTGGCGGCCGAGCTGGACATCCACGAGGTGGTGGAGGACGCGATCTTCTATCCGGCGGTGTCGCCGGTCAGCGAGGACGTCGACATCGCGTATGCCGAGCACGGGGTGCTGGCGGACATGGTGGGAGCCATCGTCAAGCTGCCGACCCAGGGTGCCGCGTTCGAGGATGCCCTGCGCGCGCTGCAGGCAGCCTTCCTGCACCATGCCGGGTCGGAGGAACGCTCCATGTTCGGGGAAGCGGAGCGGCTGGACGAAGACCGGCTGCGCGAGCTGGGACGCAAGCTCGAGGACAGGCTGGACGCCGAGCGCACGTCACGCTTCCGGCGCACCTTCCGCGACCTCAAGATCAACCTCCTGGCGAGCGTGTAACCCTCGCCTGGCGGCTGCCGGCAGCAGGGGCGTCCGGCGTCGCGACGCGGTCATGGCGATTGTTGGCGGCGGCTGTTCAAGGCTGTTCTCGGGCGCCGCCTGACCGGGGGAAGAGGCAGGGGGGTGCCGTTTGTCCGGATGGTGGCACGGACCGCCCGCCGGTCCGGCGGCACCCGTCGCGTGGCGGGCGGCGCTCAGGGCTTGCGTCGTCGCGGCAGAAGCGCCGGCTCGAACACCATGGTGGCGACCAGGGTGCAGAACAGGCTGATCAGGAGCAGCCGGCCCATGGACGCGGTGCCGGGATGGTGGGACGCGGCGAGCGAGCCGAAGGCGGTGCCGGTGGTCAGCGCCGAGAACAGCACCGCGCGCGCCGTCGGCGAGGCAAGCGGGTTGGCGATGCCGGCGCGCCAGTTCATCACGAAGTAGATGTTGAACGACACGCCCACGCCCAGAAGCAAAGGCAGGGCGATGATGTTAGCGAAGTTGAGCGGCTCGGGGATCAGCACCACCAGCAGCACGGTCAGCAGCGCGGACAGCATCAGCGGCGCCAGCACCAGCGCCACCAGCGACAAGCGGCGCAGCGCCACCAGCAGGATCAGCGCGATTGCCACAAGCGCGCTCAGCGCCGCGACGGCGAAGGCGTGCACGATGGTGTCAGCGCTGGCGACGATGGTGATGGCGGCACCCGCGGCGTCGGGCCAGACCGAGCGCACCTCGCGCACGAAGGTGCGCAGCACCGCGTTGTCGTTCAGCGCGCCGCGCGGGTGCACCTCCATGTGCACCCGCCCGTCCGGCAGCAGGTAGTTCTCGCGTATCTCCCCCGGGATGTCGGCTTCCACCGCCGGCCTGGTCACGGACAGCACGGTGCGAAGCTGGTCCAGCTCCATGGGCAGGAAGCGCACCAGGTCGTCGTTGGCGAGCAGGAGGGCCGCGTCCGGGGCGGTGGACAGGGTGCGGAGCGCGCGCTCGATGCGCACGAGCGGGTCGGCGGGCGGCAGGGTACGCACCACCGGGTCGAGGGCGGCCACGGTTCGCACGGTGGCGGTGCGTAGCGCGGCAGCGTCCGGCGGCGGAAGCGGGTTCGGCACCACCAAGGTCGGGAGCAGGATCTGCGCTGCGTCGGCGATCAGGGCCAGCTTGTCCGGCTGGTTGTCGGGAACAAAGCTGTCGAGGAACAGCACGTCGTGCACCAGATCGAGGCGCTTCAGGCGCGGCGCCAGGGCACGCGCGGTGGCCATGTCCGGCACCAGGAGCTCGGCGCTGTAGGGCGAGGTCACCGGGTCCTTCATCAGCAGGGACAGGGTGCGCAGGGACTCCGAGTTGGGGTTCTTGGTGTGCAGCGGGTCGCCGTCGAAGCGCAGCAGTGGGATGCAGGCGATGCCCCCCAGCGCCAGCACGGTGAAGCCGGCCAGGATCGGCACGCGCTGGCGCCGGATCGCGGCGTCAAGCGGGCGGGCGCGGGTGAAGCCCATCTCGCCGGCGAGCGGCCTGGGACGGAACACGGTGAGCAGCGCCGGCAGCACGGTGAGCGTGCAGGCAAACGCGATCAGCATGCCGACACCCGCGATCAGGCCAAGCTGGGCCACGCCGACAAAGGCGGTGGGGGTGAAGGCGAGAAAGCCGGCGGCGGTGGCGAGGGCTGCGATCAGGATCTGCACGCCGGTTTCGCGGCCGGTCATGGCAAGCGCCATCTCGCGACCGGGGCGGGAACCGTCGGGCAGCACCTGGGCACGGTAGCGGACCGAGAACTGGATCGCGAAGTCCACCGCGATGCCGACGAACAGCACCGCAAAGGCGACCGAGATCAGGTTCAGCGTGCCGACCGCCAGGGCCGCGAAGCCGGTGGTGAACAAAAGGCCCAGCACAAGCGTGAGCAGGATCGGCACGATCACCCGCCAGGTGCGCACCGCCAGGATCAGCCAAAGCGACACCAGCACCAGGGAACCGATCAGGCCCGCCACCATGCCCTGCGCGACGGTGGCGAACTCCTCGTCGTCCAGCGCCACCTGGCCAGTGAGATAAACGTGGGCGTGGCCGGAGCGCACGAACTCGAGCTGGCTGATCGCGTCGCGCATCACCGCGGTGGCGGCGCCGCCCGGCTGGAACGAGCCGAAGTCGAGGCGCGGCTGGGTGACCACGAACTGGTAGTGGCCGCCCAGATCGCTGAGCGAGCCGGACAGCAGGCGCTCCCAGGACAAGGGAACCGGGTGGCCCGACGCAGCGGCCTGGAGGTTGGCGGCGAAGCTGTTCAGCGCCGGGGCGAAGGAGCGCAGGTTGGCTTGGCCGCGCTGCACCCCCTCACCGATCAGGGACAAAGCGCCAAACAATCCCCGCGCGGATGGGTCCGCAGCCAGCTGGCCCAGAAAGGGCTGGGCGTCGATGGTCTTCTCCAGCAGGTCGGAAAGCTTGTCCGCGTCCAGAAACAGCAGGCTGTTGCGCAGGAGGTAAGGCACCTGGTCCGGGGTGCGCACCAGCTTGTAGTGCCGCGGGTCGGCGCGGAGTACGGCCGCGAGCTGCATGGCCGTGACCTGCGCCTCCTCCGGCACGTCGCCCTGCACCACCGCCACCAGCTGGTCCTCACCGTGGGGGAAGTCGTGCTGGAACTCGGCCTGACGCTTCTTCCACGGCAGGTGGGAGGAAAACAGGCCGCCGGTGTCGGTGGTGACGCTCAGCCGCGCCCGGGTCACGGCGACGGCGCCGACCGCGAGCAGCAGCGCCAGCAGCACCACCGCGGCGGCACGGCGCGAGCAGAAGGCCGCAAGGCGGCCGAGCGGTCCGGACAGCACGGCCTCAGGCGGCCAGACGGGAGATGGTGCGGGACGGCAGGCGGAGCAGCCGCAGGAGGATCACCACCGCCATCACGCCAGTACCGAGCACGGCACCGAGCAGGATCGGCAGAAGCAGCCCGGCCCAGGCGGCGGGGCCCAGCAGGTAGAGCGCGTCGTCGGCGTGGAAGCCCCAGGCGCCGGAGATGATGCGCTCGCCCGGCACGAGCTTCTCGTAGCGCTCGGACATCCAGTTGCACGCGAACATGGCGAGGGCGGCGAACAGCCCGAGGGCGACCGACCAGCCGCCCAGGCGGTGGCCGAACAGGGTGGCGTGGGTCAGGCCGATGCCGATGGCGGCGAAGAACAGGCAGTTGATGCCGTTGTCGACCAAGTAGTCGTAGCGGTGGCCGCCGGGGCTCATCATGTTGCCGATCCGCGCCAGCTCGCCGTCGGCGCGGTCCAGGAACGCGGACAGCACCCAGAACGAGCCACCCCAGAAGGCGAAGGTGCCGGGGTGGACTTGGTACGGCATCAGCGCCAGGCACAGGCAGGCGAGAAGCCCGGTGAGCAGACGCAAGGTGGTCAGGTGGTTCGGCGTGACGCCGGTGCCGAGCAGCGGGCGGACCGCCATGCGGGCCAGGGCGTGGGTCCAGGTGTCGTTCAAGACGCGTCTCCGAAGTCGAGGGCGGCTTCCTGCGCGCTTCCACGCAGCGGCCCCGTTCCGCCGCCGGCCCGGCCGCGTCCGTGCGCCAGCGGCGTCCAGGACCGGTCCAGCCATTGCCATGCCCCGAGTGCCGGCAGGCCAAGAACGATCTCGCGCAGGCGCTTGATCAGAGCCAAAGCGATCGACACCGCGGGCGGCAGGCCGAACAAGCTGCCGACCACGACGAAGCCGCCTTCCGACACTCCCAGCGCGCCCGGCACCACGAAGCCTGCCGCCTTCACCGCCTGGCCCAGGCTTTCGATCACCAGCCCGGTTCCGAGGGAACGGTCATGGCCGAGGAAATGCAGCGCCAGGCAAACCTCCACCGCCCCCAGCAGCCAGGACACCGACTGGTGCAACGCCGCCGCCGCCACCTGGCGGGGCTGCTTGTAGAGCGACAGCAGAACGGCGTGCAGCCCCTGGATCTCGCCCATGCCCTGCCAGCCGAAACGGGAAGCCAGCTTCATCAGGCCGGTTTCCAGCAGGTGGGCGAGGCCGAGCCACTGCCCGCCCAGGAACAACGCGCCCACCAGCAGGGCCGCACCCAGGCCGCCCACCACCTCGTCGGTGACGTGGCTGCGGCCAGACAGGTGGAGCAGCAGCAACAGGCCGGACAGGGTGAACAGGATCTGCGTCAACATCTCCATGGTCAGGTCGCACACGGTGCCGGCGGTGGCCTGCACCAGGGTCACGCCCCGCCTGCGGAGCAGGCCCACCACGGCGAACTCGCCGCCCACCTGCGCCACCGGCAGGAGGTTGTTCACCCCTTCGCGCACCCAGCGAAGCAGCATGAAGTCGAGCAGCGAGGGGCGCGGCGGCACGGTGCCGGTGATGGCGCGCCAGCCCAGGGCGGAAAACAGGATCTGCAGGAGGTGGAAGGCCATCACCAGCACGATGCCCCAGCCGGCCTGTTGCAACAGCGACAACACGTGGCCGAAGCCGAAGCGCGCCAGCAGCCAGATCGCGAGAACGGCGCCCAGGGTGCCGCCGATCAGGGTGAGCAGCTTCATGGAAGTGGGATCCAGTGGGGCGGGAACGGGGAGCGAGGATGGGAACGCAGCCCGGATGGGCGGCCGGCCCTGGCGGTGCGTCCGGCATTGAGGCAGGGATGCCGTGTCGGCCTTCATGTAACGGACCTGTCCCGCCTTGAGAACCACGAACCAGACGCGCCCGCTCCTGTTGACGCCGGGGCCGCTGACCACCAGCGACGCCACGCGGGCGGCGATGAACCGCGACTGGGGCTCGCGGGACGCGGACTTCGTCGCCCTCACCGGCCGGCTGCGCGCGCGGCTGGCGGCGCTCGCGGGCGGCGCGGACACGCACGAGGCGGTGCTGCTGGCGGGCAGCGGCACGACGGCGGTGGAAGCGGCGCTGCAAAGCCTGGTACCGCGGGACGGGCGCGTGCTGGTGCTGGTGAACGGGGCCTACGGGCGGCGCATGGCGGAGATCCTGCGGCGACTCGGGCGTGACCACCTCGTACGGGAATGGCCGGAAAACGAGGCGGTCGATCCGGCGGTGGTCGACGCCCTGCTTGAAGCCGATGCGGGGATCACGGACGTGGCGGTGGTGCACTGCGA
>CAXSHC010000054.1:1882-11768 GCA_964236745.1 uncultured Acetobacteraceae bacterium | reverse complement strand
CGCCGCTTCAGGCCGGCGTGCTGCGCGGGAGGCTGAACGACCTCCACCCGATGCCGTGGCCGGTGGACCGCGCGCTCGCCACGTCGGCGCTGCACGTCCTGGGCGGCATGGGCAGCGTCGCCTACCTGTCCGACGGGCTGGCGACCGCCGACGACCGGGCTTTTCTCCAGGCGCTGCGCGCGGCCGGCCCGGTGTCGGAGCTGCGCGCGTCGCCGCCGGTGCTGGCGGTGCTGGACCGGCCCGTGCCGCAACCCGGCCGCCTGCTGGTCCGGATCGAGGCGATGCCGGCCGCCGGGCCGCGCAGCCTGCTGGTGCCTGGCCCGGATCGCGGTGCCGGTCGCGGCGGGGGCCACACGCGCACAGGCGCCGATCGTGCTGCCGGCCGAGCTGCGCAACCAGCTGTCCCGCCTGGTGCTGGACGGCATGCCCGGTGCTGGCGGGGTGCGGCTGCTGGACGAGGGCGACCGGCGACGGCCGGTGGGCCTGCTGGCTGCGGCCGGCGGCGATACCCCGCTGCTGGGCGCCTTGTTCTTCCTGCGGCGCGCGCTGGCGCCGATCGCGGAGCTGCGCGAAGGCTCGCTCGACATGCTGCTGTCGCGTCAGCTTTCGGTGTTGGTGGCACCGGACGGCACGCTGGACGACCCGGCCGCCCGCACACGCGTCGCCGCCTGGGTCCGCAACGGCGGGATGCTGATACGTTTCGCCGGTCCGCGCCTCGCCGCACGAGCGGCCGGTCCGGGTTCCGACGCGCCGGACTCGCTGCTGCCGGACCCGTTGCTGCCGGTGCCTTTGCTGGGCGGGGCGCGCCAGCTCGGCGGGGCCATGTCCTGGGGCAGCCCGGAGCATCCGGCGCCCTTCAACGACGGCCCGTTCGCAGGCCTTCCGGTGCCGGCCGAGGTCACGGTGTCGCGCCAGGTGCTGGCCGAGCCGACGGCGAACCTGTCGCAGCACAGCTGGGCCCGGCTGACCGACGGCACGCCGCTGGTCACGCACGCGACGCTGGGCGACGGGCAGCTGGTGCTGTTCCACGTCACCGGCACTGCGGATTGGTCCAGCCTGCCGCTGTCCGGGTTGTTCCCCGCCATGCTGCAGCGGCTGGTGGAGCGTGCCGCCGGCCTCGCAGCACCAGGCGACCGCACGGTGCTGGCCCCGTCGCTGACCCTGGGCAGCGACGGCCAGCTCGGCACCCCGCCCGCCGGCGCCCGTGGCCTTGCCGCGAACCGGTTCGGCCTCGTCGCCGCCTCGGCGCTGCATCCGGCCGGGCTGTACGGCCCGCCGGCCAGCCGTCGCTCGCTCAACATCGCCGACGCGCTGCCGCCGCTGGCACCGGAAGCGGCGAGCGGCCCGGTGCGCAGCCTCGCGGACCACGTCCCGGACCGTCGGCTCGGGCCGTCCCTGCTGGCGCTGGCGCTGGCGCTGCTGGTCGTGGACGCGGTCGCGACGCTGCATCTGCGCGGGCTGCTGCGCGGCCGTTCCGGTGGACGGGCGCGTCGGGCAGCGCCCCTGCTGGTGCTGCTGCCGGCGCTGGCGCTGGCCGCAGGCCTTCCGGCAAAGCGGGCCGTCGCGCTGGAAACCGGCCCTGTGCCGGGCGCTTCGGTTGAAACCCGGCTCGCCTATGTCGTCACCGGCGTTGCCGACGTGGACGACGTGTCGCGCGAAGGGCTGGAAGGCCTCACCGCCTATGCCAACGCCCGCACCTCGGTGCAGCTCGGCCATCCGGACGGGGTGGTGCCGGGGCGCGACGATCTCGCCTTCTACCCGATGCTGTACTGGCCGGTGACACCCGCGACCGCGGCCACGGCACCCGGTGCCGCCTGGACCGCATCGCTCAACGCCTACATGAGCCATGGCGGCATCCTGCTGATCGACACCCAGGGCAGTGACAGCGCTTCCGGTTCCGGCGGCGCCGACTTCACCCTGTTTGCACCCGGCACGGCGCAGGCGCTGCGTCGCGCCACAGCCGGCCTGGACATCCCGTCGCTGCGGCCGGTGGACCAGGCGCACGTGCTGTCGCGCTCGTTCTACCTGCTTCCCGCCTTTCCTGGCCGCTATGTCGGGGCGCCGGTCTGGGTGGCGAGCGAGGACGACCTCGGCAATGACGGGGTCAGCCCGGTCATCATCGGTGCCAACGACTGGGCCGGCGCCTGGGCGATCGACGCCGGCGGCCAGAACCCGTACGCGGTGATCCCCGGCGGCGAGGAGCAGCGTGTGATCGCCTACCGCTTCGGGGTGAACGCGGTGATCTACGCGCTGACTGGCAACTACAAGACCGACCAGGTGCACGTGCCGGCGCTGCTGCAACGGCTCGGGCAGTGAACGGGCCGCTGTCCCACCTCGCGG
Source organism: uncultured Acetobacteraceae bacterium (assembly GCA_964236745.1). Taxonomy (GTDB): domain Bacteria; phylum Pseudomonadota; class Alphaproteobacteria; order Acetobacterales; family Acetobacteraceae; genus Lichenicola. The sequence continues at coordinate 9,428 of CAXSHC010000054.1, read as the reverse complement.
CCTTGCGGCTGGAGCCGCTGATCCCCGCCTTTCTGCTGGGCGCGCTGGCGTTGTGCTGCGCCGCCGCGGTCGCGCTGTCGCTGCTTCGCCGCTCGGGCGCGGGTGCGGCCTGGCGCGGCCTCGCCTTCATCCTGCTGCTGTCCTGGCTTGCGGGACCCGTGCTGCTTCGGGAGGACTGGCGCGCGCTCGGCGAAACCATGCTGCTGGTGGTGGACGAAAGCGGCTCCATGCGGATCGGCGACCGGGCGGCGATCGCACGACGCACCGCCGACGCGATCGCTTCCGAGGCAGCCCGGCTGCCCGGGCTGGATGTGCGCGTGGTTCCGGTCGGATCCGCTTTGGCCGGTGCCGGAGGCGGCGGAACGCGGTTGATCGGGGCGATCGAGCGCGCCGCGGCCGCGGTTCCGGCCGCCCAAGGGGGCAGCCGCATTGCCGCCATCGTCGCCATCACCGACGGGCAGGTGCATGACGCGGGCACCACGCCGCCGGCGGTGCTGGCGGGTACCGACATCCCGCTGCACGTGCTGATCCCGGCACGGGGAGAACAAACCGACCGCCGGCTTCGGGTGCTGCAGGCGCCCCCGTTCGGGATCGTCGGACAGGATGCGACGCTGCGCGTGCAGGTGGACGACCTCGGCGCGCCACCCGGTCCGCCCAATCTTTCGCACGGCACCGCCACCCTGACCCTGAAGCGGGAAGGCGACCCGCCGGTTACGCGCGAGGTGGCGGTGGGCGAGCCGCAGGAGATCACGATACCGGTCACGCGGCCGGGGCGAACGCTGCTGGAACTCGACGCGTCGCCATGGCCGGGCGAGGTGTCGACGGCCAACAACCAGGCCATCGTGTCGATCGAGGGGGTGCGGGACCGCCTCAAGGTGCTGCTGGTTTCGGGGACGCCGAACCAGGGCGAGCGGGTGTGGCGGCGCCTGCTCAAGGCCGACCCGTCGGTCGACCTGGTGCACTTCACCATCCTGCGTCCGCCGGACAAGGACGACACCACGCCCTTGAACGAGCTGGCGCTGATCGCCTTTCCGATACGCGAGCTGTTCCAGGAGAAGGTGAACCAGTTCGACCTCATCATCCTGGACGGGTTCGAGAACCGCGGCATCCTGCCGATGGCCTATCTGCGCAACATCGCCGACTTCGTGCGCGGCGGTGGTGGGCTGCTGGTGACGGCGGGGCCCGAGTTCATCGGTCCGGGCACGCTGCAGGACACCCCGCTTGGCGAGATCCTGCCGGTCCGCGTGCCGGAAGAAGGCGGGCTGGTCGAGCAGCGCTTCCAGCCGATGCCGACGGTTCTCGGCCGACGCCATCCCGTGACCGCCGGGTTGCCGCAGATGCCTACGCAGGCGACGGGAAACGCGGACCCGGCCGCGGGCGGCACGGCCGGCGGCACCACCGGCTGGGGCTCGTGGTATCGCGCGCTGCGTGCCGACCCGTCGCAGCTGGCGCCGGGCGCGCAGGTGCTGCTGGACGGACCGGGCGGCTCGCCGCTGCTGATCCTGGACCGTGTGGAGCGGGGCCGGGTGGCGCTGCTGCTGTCGGACCAGCTCTGGCTGTGGTCGCGCGGCGAAAACGGCGGCGGCCCGCAGGCCGAGCTGCTGCGCCGGCTGGCACACTGGCTGATGAAGGAGCCCGAGCTGGAAGAAGAACAGCTGACGGCCACCATCGCCGACAACCGCTTGTCCGTGACGCGCCGCTCGGTGACGGGCAACCCGGCGACAACCGTCACCGTGGTGGCGCCGGACCATACGCGCAGCGCGCTCGCCTTGTCGCCGGCTGGCGGCGGTACCGCCACGGCCGGACGCCCCGCTTCCGCCCCTGGCATCTGGGAGGTGACGGACGGCACCGAGCACGCCTTCGCCGCCGCGCGGCCTCCGGATCCGCTGGAGATCGCCGACCTGCGCGCGACCGCCACCGTGCTCCGCCCGCTCGCTTCCGCCACCGGCGGCAGCGTCACGTGGCTGGGCGCCGATCCCGCGCGGCCCGCCGTGCCGGCCCTGCGCATGATCGGCCCGCACGGAAGGGCGTCCGGTGCCGGCTGGATCGGGCTCAGGCGGCACGGCGCGCACGCCGTGACCGGCGAGCAGACCGTGCCGCTCCTGCCGGCGGCCGTGGTGCTGCCCCTGGCGCTTCTGCTTCTGCTCGCGGGCTGGCGCGCCGAAGGACGACGCTGAACGGTTGGGACCGGCGGCATAACGGTGCGTGCGCGCAAGCGCCCCTTGCGGAACCAGCCGCCAGGTGTTGCAGTCGGGATCACGCGATTCCATCGCATTGCCTTGCGGAGTTGTGCCTTCCAGTCGTCCGCCCGCTCGCCGCGCCGCTTCAACCCGCGCCCGATCATGGCATTGATCGGCTTTGTCGGGTTGTGCCTGCTCGTAGCGGTGGCGGACGCGGCGTTGACGGAGCCCGGGATGCGTCAATGGTATCCGACACTCCGCCATCCACCGGGCACCCCGCCGGACTGGCTATTCCCCGTCGTGTGGATCCCGCTCTACCTGGCGATGGCCATCGCCGCGTGGCGGGTCTGGCGCCGTTCAACGGGGCCGCGGCTCCGGATCGCGGGTAGCGCGGTCGCGACCGGCCTCGAAACGTTGCGCCGCCGCGGGCTGCTGCTCTGGGGCTGGCAGCTGGCGGTCAACGCGACCTGGACGCCGGTGTTCTTTGGGCTGCACCGGCCGGGCCCGGCGCTCGCGGTGATCACCGGCCTGGCGCTGCTGGTTGCCCTGACCCTGCGTGATTTCGGCCGTGTCGACAGGACCGCGGCGCTATTGATGGCGCCCTACCTCGCCTGGGTGTGCTACGCATTCTGGCTCAACGCCGGGATCGCCTGGCTGAACCCCGGCTGACCACACACCCCTTCCGGAACGAGTATATGGACCTGCGCCGCTTCCTGCACCCTGCCGCCACCGTTCTGTTGCTGGGCGCAGCGCCTGCCGTCATCCCGCTGCACGCCGCGATGGCGCAGCTCAGCATGGGCAACAGTGGCGGCGGTGGCGGCGGCGACTCCGACCGCGATGCCGCTGAAGCAGCGCAGAAGGCTGAGGCGAAGGCCGCTGCCAAGGCGGCGGCACCCCCACCGGCGATCCCGGGTGCGGTGTCCGACGAGGCGACCGCGACCTCCGGCCACGTCAGCGCCGACATGGAGCCTACCGCCGCCCTGTTCGATGCGATCAACCGCGGCGACGTCACCTCCGCCAAGGAGGCGCTCGGCCGCGGGGCCGACCTGCACGGCAAGAACGTGCTGGGGCAGAGCCCTCTCGACATGGCGATCGACCTGAACCGAAGCGACATCACCTTCGTGCTGCTGTCTATGCGTAACAGTGAAAACGGGGCGCCGGTCGCTTCCGTCGCCAGCATCGACCCCGACGCTGCCGGCCCCGCGACGCCGCGGCACGGACGCAGCGGCCGCGATAGCCGCCTCGCTGGCGCAGAAGGCACCGCAACACGCGCCGGGTCGCGCCATGCCCCCTTGCAGCGCATTGCCGCCGATACCGGGACGCCGAAGCCCGAGGTCGGCTTCCTGGGCTTCGGCGGCAGCTAAAGGTTCCGGCCTTGGCGCAGGCCGTCGAGGCCCGCGCCCCGATCCGGAGCGGGTTGTTCCGGCGCGATGGGCGACCGGCGGCGCTGGGAGCGGTGGCCTGCGGCATGCTGAGCGTGCAGCTGGGGGCGGCGCTGGCCAAGCTGCTGTTCCCGGTGCTGGGCGCTCCGGGCACCGCCAGCCTGCGCGTGCTGCTGGCCTGCCTGATCCTGCTTCCGGCGCTCCACCTCGGTCGGCGGCGACCGTTCCGCTGGCCGGACCGGCACGCGCTCGTCAGCGTGCTTGCCTACGGGGCCTGCCTCGGGGTGATGAACTCGGTGTTCTATGCCGCCTTGGCGCGGTTGCCGCTCGGGGTCACGGTGGCGATCGAGTTCGTCGGCCCGCTGAGCCTGGCGGTGCTGGGCTCGCGCCGGCCAGTCGACCTGCTGTGGATCGCGCTGGCGGTCGGCGGCCTGATCCTGCTGCTCCAGCCCTGGCACACCCCGGGTGCCGCGCACCGGCTCGACCCGCTCGGCGTGCTGCTGGCCCTGGTCGCGGGGATGGCCTGGGCCCTTTACATCCTGGCCGGACGGCGGGTCGGCCTGCGAATGGGCGGGATCACCGCCACGGCACTCGGCATGGCGGTGGCCAGCCTGATGCTGCTGCCGTTCGCGGCGCATGCGCTGCCGCTGGCCCTGTCTCGGCCACCGGTCCTGCTGGCCGCCGCCGGCATGGCGCTGCTGTCGAGCGCCATCCCCTACACCATCGAGATGATGGCGATGCGCCGCATGAGCATGCGCGGCTTCAGCATCCTGATGAGCCTCGAGCCGGCGATCGCCGCACTGACAGGGCTGGTCCTGCTCGGCGAGCACCTGTCGCCGCTGCGCTGGCTGGCGATCGCGGGCATCATCGCCGCTTCGGTGGGCAGTGCCGCGACCGACGCACCAGTGGCTTCGTCACCCGCCACCGCAACCAGGCCTATCCCTCGATCAGCTGTCTGATCCGGGTGCCGAGAGCCTCCATCGCGAACGGCTTGGTGAGGACGTGCATGCCTGGGTCCAGCCCGCCGTGGTCGAGCACCGCGGTCTCGGCATAGCCGGTGATGAACAGCACCTTGAGCCCGGGCCGGCCCACCCGCGCCGCGTCCGCGACCTGGCGGCCGTTCATTCCACCCGGCAGGCCCACATCGGTGACCAGCAGGTCGATGCGGCAGTCCTGACGCAGGATGTCGAGGCCGGCAGCGCCATCGGCTGCTTCCAGCGCCGTGTAGCCCAGCTCCTCCAGCGCATCCGTGACCAGCATGCGCATCGTCGGCTCGTCGTCAACAAGCAGCACGGTGCAGCCAGCATCGGCCTGCTGCGAAACAAGCACCTCCGCCGGAACGATCCGCACGTCGACCAAGCCGTGATGCCGCGGCAGATAAAGGAACATCACGGTGCCCTTCCCCGGCTCCGAGCTGATGCGCACCTGCCCGTTCGACTGGCGCGCGAAGCCGTAGATCATCGACAGGCCGAGCCCGGTTCCCTGGCCGATCGGCTACCGGGAGCATGACCCGCCGCCTCGGCATCGGGAGGTCGGTACAGGCGGCCACCGTCTGCATCATCCCGCTTTCTGCCTGGGCGCACGCCGTTACCGAATGGCCGGCGGTGCGGACGGGTTTATGACGCAGCCGCAGCCGCTTGCGAACCGGGTCGCGTGCGGGAAGCAAGCGTGGCCGCCAGCCCGGCCAGGGCGGCCAGCGACATCCAGACGCCCGGCATCGCGGGGTTGCCGGTCACGTGGATCGCCCAGGTGCATACCAGCGGCGTGGCGCCGCCGAACACCGCGACCGCCAGGCTGTAGGCGAGCGAGAAGCCGGCGGTGCGGGCACGTGCCGGCACCAGCTCGGTCAGGTGGACCACCATCGCCCCGTTGTAGAACCCGTAGAGCACGGACAACACCAGCTCCACCGCGAGCAGCCGCCCAAACGACGGGGCCGCGGTCGCCCAATTCAACAGCGGATAGGCCAGAAGCAGCATCAGCAGCGTGGTCGCAAGCAGGATCGGGACGCGCCCGATGCGGTCCGACAGCGCGCCCGACACCGGCAGCCAGAACAGGTTCGACACCCCGACGCAGAACGTCACCGCCAGCACCGACGCCGTCGACAGGTGCAGCACGCTGCGGCCGAAGGTCGGCGTGTACACGGTGATCAGGTAGAACGACACCGTCGTGGTGGTGACGAGCCCGGTCCCGAGCAGCACCGTCGCCGCCCGGTCCCGGAGCGTGCGGAGGATCTCGTGCGATGATGGCGGGCGCGACAGGATCGCCCGGAACGCCGGCGTTTCCTCCATGCCACGCCGGAGCAGCACCAGCACCGGCACGATCGAGCAGCCGGCCAGCAGCGGCACGCGCCAGCCCCATTCCCGCATCTGGCCCGGCGACAGCAAGCCGTTCAGCAACGCACCTAGCCCGGCCGCGGTCATCACCGCGACCTGCTGGCTCGCCGACTGCCAGGACACGAAGAAGCCCTTCCGTCCCGGTGGCGCGATCTCGGACAGGAACACCGACACGCCGCCGAGCTCGACGCCTGCGGAGAAGCCCTGCAGCAGCCGGCCGAGCAGGACCAGCACCGGGGCGAGAAGCCCGATCGCGGCAAAGGACGGCATCAACGCCAGCGTCGCCGTGCCCACCGACATCAGCGCCAGGGTCAGGATCAGCCCGGCACGGCGGCCGCGACGGTCCAGGAACGCGCCCAGCACCAGCGCGCCAAGCGGACGCATCAGGAACGCCGCCCAGAAGGTGGCGAAGCTCGCCATCAGCGACACGAACGGGTCACGCGACGGGAAGAAGGCGTGGCCGATCGGCCCGGCATAGAAGCCGAACACGATGAAGTCGTACATTTCCAGGAAATTGCCGCCCGCGACGCGCAGTACCGCCAGGGCAGGCGATCGGGGGCGGCCGGACGCCGTGCCGCTCAAACCGCCTCGTCGCCCGCGACCACCGTCGACTCCGTACGCACCACGTCGAGCGCCACCAGCATCCCGTCGCGTTCGAGATGCCAGAAGGTCCAGCCGTTGCAGGATGGCGCGTTGGTCAACGCGGCGCCGATCTGGTGGATCGAGCCGCGCCTGGTGCCGCTGACCAGGGTGCCGTCCGGGGCCACCACCGCACTCACCCGTTTCTGCCGGTCGGTGACGCGGGTGCCGGGCGGAACCAGGCCGCGTTCCACCAGGCTGCCGAACGGCACGCGCGGGATGTCGCGCCGGGCCGGGCTCGCCGCCGCATGGTCCAGGCCGAGCGGCCGCTCGCGCCGGTAGCGCCCGATCGCCGCCTCGGCATAGTCGGGATGACGCTCGATGCCGATGAAGCGTCGTCGCAGCCGCTTGGCGATCGCCGCCGTGGTGCCGGTGCCGGTGAACGGGTCGAGCACGATGTCGTCGATGCCGGTGGACGCGAGCAGGACCCGGTGCAGCAGGCTTTCCGGCTTCTGCGTCGGGTGCAGCTTGAGCCCGTGCTGGTTGCGCAGCCGCTCGTTGCCGGTGCACAGCGGCAGCAGCCAGTCGGAGCGCATCTGCACGTCGTCGTTCAACGCCTTCATCGCCGCGTAGTTGAAGCGGTAGCGGCTGGTCTTGCCGCGCGCGGCCCAGATCAGCGTCTCGTGCGCGTTGGTAAAACGGCGGCCGCGGAAGTTCGGCATCGGGTTGGACTTGCGCCAGATCACGTCGTTCAGGATCCAGAAGCCCAGATCCTGCAGGATCGTGCCGATGCGGAAGATGTTGTGGTACGAGCCGATCACCCAGATGGTGGCGTCCTTGCGCATCAGCCGGCGCGCCTCGCCCAGCCAGTCGCGCGTGAACCGGTCGTATTCGGCGTAGTCACCGAACTTATCCCAATCATCGTCCACACCGTCCACCAGGCTGTCGTCGGGACGACGCAGCTCGCCACGCAGCTGGAGATTGTAGGGCGGGTCGGCAAAGACGCAGTCGATCGAGCCGGCCGGGAGCAGCCGCATCAGCTCGATGCAGTCGCCCACCAGCACCTGGTCGA
>CAXSHC010000054.1:0-1872 GCA_964236745.1 uncultured Acetobacteraceae bacterium | reverse complement strand
AGTCATGGTCGCGCCACAGGCCCGGTCACGCAGAAGCCATCATGTCCAGGCTGAGCTGGCGCACCGCACCGAACGCCTGTCGATGATGGCGGGTGATGCCGAGCACGCTGAGCGCCATGCGGTGGTGCGCGGTGCCATAGCCGGCATTGTGTTCCCAGCCATAGCCTGGGCAGCGGCGGCCCAGCCGGGCCATCAGGCGGTCCCGCGTCACCTTGGCCACGATGGAGGCGGCGGCGATGGACAAGCATTCCGCGTCGCCGCCGATCACCGCCTCGCCGGCACAGGCCAGCGCCGGACAACGGTTGCCATCCACCAACACCAGATCCGGCTGTTCCGACAGCCGCGTCACCGCGCGGGACATCGCCAACAGGCTGGCATGCAGGATGTTGAGCCGCGCGATCTCGTGCACCGAGGCCGCCGCCACGCCGACCTGTATGCCCGGGCAGGCCAGAAGGGCCCGGTGCGCTGCTTCCCGCGCTTCCGCCGTCAGCTTCTTGGAGTCGTCCAGGAGCACGGCGAGACCACGCGACGGTTGACGGGCGAACATCACCGCGGCGGCAACGACCGGACCGGCCAGCGGACCACGTCCGACCTCGTCCACCCCGGCCACCCGCCCGCCATGACGACTTTCGCGCCTGTAGTGCGGCATCCCTGCCCCGCCATCCTCAGGCCGCAGGCAGACTCGCATGAACGCGAGTCGGCAAACGAGGCGGCCGCTGCCACAGGCAGACCATCAATGACGAGCCCGTGGCAAGCGTCGTGTCATGCGTCGGCACGCCCGTCGGCGTGCCGGCCCCGGGTTCAGCCGCGCGATGGGATGAGCAGGAACCCGAGCAGGAAGCCCAGGCCGGCGGCGATGCCGATGGCCGCGAAAGGCTGGTCGCGCACCAGCACGGTGGCTTCCTCCAGCTGCTCCTTGGCCTGCTCCAGAAAGTCGCCGTACTCCTTCTGCACGGTGCCCTGGACCTGGTCGAACTTTCCTTCCGCCTGTAGCCCGCTGTCGCCGGTCAGGCCGCCGGCGGCGTCCTTCAGCTTGCCGATACCATCCGTGACCGTTCCCTTGACTTCGTTCTCATCGACCATCGTCTCGACCCCCTGTCATGCGTGGAAATGCTGCAACGGCGAACGGTGCCGCAGGCTCGGGGGTTCCGTGCCGGGTTGCCACCGGAAGCAAAAACGCGATGGTGCGGCGTCATGACGTGCCGGCCGCTTCCCGATGATGCCTCAACGCGCCGCCCCGCATGGCTCCGGCGTCGTCGCAGCCTCTTGTCCCGCGAAGCCCGCACCACAGCGCTGATCGTCGCGAGCGCCCTGCTGATGGAGCAGCTCGACGCCACCGTGCTCACCACGGCGCTGCCGTCGATGGCGCGCTCCTTCCATTCCGATCCGGTGCATCTCAGCGTCGCGCTGACCTCCTATCTGGTGAGCCTGGCGGTGCTGATCCCGGCCAGCGGCTGGGCTGCGGACCGCTTCGGCAGCCGCACCGTGTTCCGGGCGGCGATCGTGCTGTTCACCACGGGCTCGATCCTGTGCGCCGGGGCGCAGGACCTCGCCTTTCTTGTCGCCGCCCGCCTGCTTCAGGGCGCCGGCGGGGCGATGATGGTGCCGGTCGGGCGGCTGGTGCTGATGCGCAGCGTCAACAAGAGCGAGCTGATCACCGCCATGTTCTGGGTGCTGATGCCCGCGACGATCGGCCCGCTGCTCGGGCCGCCGGTGGGCGGGTTCCTCACCACCACCCTGTCCTGGCGCTGGATCTTCATCATCAACCTGCCGATCGGCCTGCTCGGGATCGTGCTGACCACCCGGTACATCCCGCAGATGCGCGACCCGGTGCGGCTGCCGTTCGACGGGCGCGGCATGCTGCTGTCCGGG
>CAXSHC010000053.1:6671-11796 GCA_964236745.1 uncultured Acetobacteraceae bacterium | reverse complement strand
TCAAGCGCGCCCGCTTCCTCGCCCTGCTGCCCTACATCCTGAGCTGAGGGAGCGACCAGAATGTCGGCCACCGAAGTGATCCTGCTCCAGCGCATCGAGAAGCTGGGCCAGATGGGCGATGTCGTGAAGGTGAAGCCGGGCTATGCCCGCAACTTCCTCCTGCCGCAGGGCAAGGCGATCCGCTCCAACACCGCCAACCGCGCCCGCTTCGAGGGCGAGCGCATCCAGCTCGAGGCGAACAACCTCAAGCGTCGCGAGGAAGCCGAGCGCCTGGCCGAGCGCATGAGCGGCCTCACGGTCGTCATCATCCGCCAGGCCGGCGACAGCGGCAGCCTGTACGGCTCGGTGTCGCCGCGCGACATCGCGGTGGCCGCGGCCGAGGGTGGCCTGACCATCGACCGCCAGCAGGTGCAGCTAGCCCACCCGATCAAGACGCTGGGCCTGTCCGACGTCCGGGTCGTGCTGCATCCGGAGGTGAGCATACGCGTGGTCGCCAACGTCGCCCGTTCGGCGGAGGAGGCGGAGCGCCAGGCACGCGGCGAGCGTGTCGGCCGCAACGACGGCGACGACGACGATGACGAGCAGCCTGTGTTCGGTCAGGAGGAAGCCGAGGGCGAGATCGCCTGAGGCAGCCAGTCGGCAGCGATCACGAAAGCAGCAGCGGCCCGGGCGAAAGTCCGGGCCGTTTCCATATGCGTCCTTCCCCCTTTGACCGTTTCGCTGCCGCCGGTTCATCCTGCATCCGCCGTTGCTGTCGGAGAACCAGGTATGCCCGTCCTGCTCGACCTGGTGCTCAAGCGCTTCATCCGTTACGGCCGGCTGGACATCAGGTACGCCGGCGGGCGGGTGCGGTCCTACGGGCAGGGCACTCCGCATGTCGGAATGGAGATGCTCGACTCCGCCAGCGAGACCGGTCTCCTGCTCAACCCGGGGCTGGCGTTCGGCGAGGCCTACATGGCCGGAACCATTCGCCCGGTCGGCTGCACGCTCTACGACCTGATGGACGTGTTCATGGTCAACGCGGTGCAAGGCGGTCATCCAGGCGCCACCGTGTCGTCCCGGGTTCGCGAGGCCAAGCGCCTGTTCACCCAGTACAACCCGGCGCCGCGCGCCAGGCGCAACGTGGCCCACCACTACGACCTCAGCGGCCGGCTCTACAGCCTGTTCCTGGACCGCGACCGGCAGTACTCCTGCGCCTACTTCCCGCGCGGCGACGAAACGCTGGAGGAAGCCCAGGAAGCCAAGAAGCGCCACATCGCCGCCAAGCTGCGCCTCGACCGGCCGGACCTCGAGGTGCTCGACATCGGCTGCGGCTGGGGCGGCCTGGCGCTCACGCTCGCCCGCGACTACCGCGCCCGCGTCACCGGTATCACCTTGTCTACCGAACAGCTGGCGGAAGCGCGTGCCCGCGCGGAAGCGGAAGGCCTGTCGGACCGGGTGCGGTTCGAGCTGGTGGACTACCGTGCCGTCGACAAGCGCTTCGACCGCATCGTGTCGGTCGGCATGTTCGAGCATGTCGGCGTCGGCCACTTCGAGGCCTACTTCAACAAGATACGCGACTGCCTCCGCCCGGACGGCGTGGCGCTGGTGCATGCAATCGGCCGCAGCGAGGGGCCTGGCGCCACCAACGCGTGGCTGGACAAGTACATCTTTCCCGGCGGCTATTCACCGGCGCTGAGCGAAACCTTCGCCGCCATCGAGCGGTCCGGCCTGTGGCTGACCGACTGCGAGATCCTGCGGATGCACTACGCCAAAACCATCACGCACTGGCGCCGACGTTTCGCCGCCAACCGCGACCTGATCGCCTCCCTCTACGACGAGCGGTTCTGCCGCATGTTCGAGCTCTACCTAGCAGGCTCCGAGATCGCGTTCCGCCGCCAGGGCCACATGAACTTCCAGCTCCAGCTCACCCACGACGCCGAAGTCGTGCCGTTGTCGCGCGACTACATGGTGGATGCCGAACGCGCGGCGGTGCACGCCGCACGCGCCGCAGCACCGCTGGAGCGCCTCGACGCCGACTGAGCCGGGGCACGGCCGTCATGATCAAGGCGGGCATGATCAAGGCGGGCACGATCAAAGCAGCCGGGCGAGGCGGTCGAACTCGTCGATGGCCAGGGTTTCCGCCCGTCGTTGCCCGTCGATCCCGGCGCGTGCCAGCAGCACCTCGCCGCCCAGGCCCTTGAGCGCGCCGCGCAGCATCTTGCGCCGCTGCCCGAAGGCGGCGGCGGTCACGCGCTCCATCGCCGCGAACAGCGCCGGCTCCGGCTGCACCGGGTGCGGTACCAGCCCCACCACCGCGGAGAACACCTTGGGCGGCGGCGAAAAGGCCCCGGGCGGGATTCGCAGCAGCAGCTGCACGCCGCAGGTCCAGCGCGCCAGCACCGCCAGCCTTCCATAAGCGTCCGAGCCGGGATCGGCGGCGATGCGCTCGGCCACCTCCACCTGGAACATCAGCGTCAAACGCTCCCATGACGACGCCTGGCGTAGCCAGCCGACCAGCAGCGGGGTGCCGACATTGTAGGGCAGGTTCGCCACCACCTGACGTGGCGCCGGCACCAGGGCGGCCAGGTCGCGCCCCACCGCGTCCGCCTCGACCAGACGCAGCCGGGACGCGCCGTCCGGCGACGCCACCGCCAGCCGCAGCGCCTCGATCGCCGCCACGGCGCGTGTGTCGATCTCGATCGCGGTGACGCTGCGCGCCTCGCCGGCCAGCAGCGCCCGGGTCAGGCCGCCGGGCCCCGGCCCCACCTCCACCACGTTCCGGTCCGCGAGGTCGCCGGCCAGCGCCACGATCCGAGCGAGTAAAGCCGGGTCGAGCAGGAAATGCTGTCCGAGCGACTTGCGCGCGTCGAGCCCGTGTTCAGCGATCACCGAGCGCAAGGAGGGCAGGTCCGGCGGCAGCCGGCCAACCGGTCCTGCCGCGTCGGGACCGGTCGGGGAACCGGTCAGGAGCTGGAGCGCATGTCAATCACCGCCTTGCGGTGCAGGTCGCGGTTCAGCTGGCGCGACACCAGCTCCACGCGGTCGTTGAGCAGCTGGTCGGCGATCTCCCCGGTGTCGCGCTGCGCCAGGTTCTTCTGCGAGCGCGAGCACACCATGATCACGTCGATGCCGTCGCCCGACACCAGCGGGTGGCTCGCCTGCCCAACGGCGAGCGGTTCCAGCACGTGCGCCATCTGCGGGTTGAGCCGGTCGAGCTGCACCTGCCCCGGGTTGCCCGGCCGCTTGGAACCGAAGCTGGCGTTGGCCGCCTCGATCTGGTCGCAGCTGTGCACGTCCTTGGACAGGGCGGTCGCCTTGGCCAGGGCCGCCTGCTGCTGCGCGGTCGGCGCCTGCGGGTTGAGCGGCGTGTCGAACGGCACGAAGGCCTGACGCAGGTCGAGCATGGTCGCCATCTGCGTGCCGCTGACCCGACGCCCGGCCAGCGCGATGATGTCATAGCCGCCCGCCACCCGGATCGGGTTGCTGATCGCCCCCACAGGCATCTGCTTCGCCACCGCGACCACCTCGGGATCGAGGTTGTCCGCCTGCACCCATCCGAGCGAGCCGCCATCCAGCGCGGTCTGGCTCTGGCTGAACTGGGCGGCGACGATCGGGAACGGGGCACCCGCGTGCAGCTGCCCGATCACCGTGTTGGCGAACCTGAGCGCGTCCGCCGCATTCTTCGGGTCCTCGACGGGGATGAAGATCTCGCTGATCTGGTATTCCGGCTCGCCCGCCTCGCGCTTGAGCGCCTCCTGCCGCTGCCGGATGTCGGCCGAGGTGATCCGCGCGCGCTCGCCCAGCTGCTGGCGCAGCACCCCGGTCCAGGACAGCTGCACCCGTATCTGGTCGATCAGCGTGGTGTTGGCCACGCCGTCCCGGGACAGCCGGTCGCGCAGCGCGTTGCTCGGCATGTTGTTGCGCTTCTCGATGTCGCCAATCGCGTCTGCAATCCGGCTCACCGGCACGTTGATGTGGCGCTGCTGGATTTCCTGCATGCGCAGCCGCTCGTCGATCAGCTGGCGGGTGATCTGCGGCCGCAAACGGTTCAGCACCTCGGGGTTCTGCGGCAGGCCGGTGGACAGGGTGAACAGGTGCTCCCGGTCCTCTACGTCGCGCCGGGTGATGATCTGGCCGTTCACCACCGCGACGATCTCGTCCTGCGACGGTCCGGCATCTCCCGCCGCCTTGCCTGCGGCCGCGGTACCGGCGCCGGCCGACGCGTCGCCGGCGGCGTTCAAGGAGGCGGTGGCGCCGCGGTGGCGGTGATGCGACTGCGCGATCGCCGCACCGGGCAGGGCGGTGCCGGCCAGGAGGAGCGGCGGCAGCATCCCCCTCCCGGAAACGGGAATGAAGGAAAGAGCCGGGAGAAGTCGCTCAAAGCTCATGAATGGTTCCTGGAAGATCCTGGGCCGCTCAGCCGTTCACGGGAAAGGTGCCGAGCGTCTTGAAGGTGAGGGTGAACAGGATGGAGCTGTCGCCGCTGTCGCCGTTGATGGTCGTGTAGCGCCGATTGAACGAAACGTCGAAGATGAAGCAGTCGTTGGTGTAGGCGACGTCGCCGCCCAGCGCCACGAACTGGTTGGTGGCAAGGTCGCGCCGCCCGTAGCCCGAGATGCGGAACCGCTTCCAGGTACTCGACGCCCCGAGCGTGCCCTCGTTGGTCGGCACCAGGAAGGCGGCGGGGGGGCCGGCCAGGGTGAAAGGGTTGCTGCTGTAGTAATAGTAGTAGCTGCGCGAGTTGTAGATGTAGCCGCCGGTCACCGTCAGCAGCGGCACGCCGGCCGTGACCAGCCCATCGGCGAAGCGCGTCTGGCCGGTGTTGTGGTCTAGCCGGTCGCGCACGGTGAAGTCGAGCCAGCGGGTTGGGGTTAAGCTCAGCCGGCTGACGATGTCCGAGGCATGGGTGGAGAGCCCGCTGTTCGGCAGCTGGTTCTGGTCGATGTGTTCCTGGTAGCTTTCGCCCACCAGCGCGTCGATCTGGTGGCCGTTGAAGCTCCAGTTGGCGTGCAAGGCGTAGTTGGCGCGCAGGCCCCCGTCGAGCCGGTCCATGCCCTCGTGCCGGTTCAGCGAGAACAGCGTCGTGTCAGTGAATTCGTAGTCCAGGCTGTCCTCGTTGGGCAGGTGCCGGTTGATGCTGTTG
>CAXSHC010000053.1:0-6661 GCA_964236745.1 uncultured Acetobacteraceae bacterium | reverse complement strand
GAGTTGGGTGCTGTGATCAGCTGCACGATCGGCTCCACGATCGCCGACCCGTTGTGCAGGGTCTTGAGGAACGGCCAGTTCATCTTGACCGCCACCGTCGGCAGCGCCTGGCCGGTGCTGGTGGCGTTCACGTTGTTGTAGTTCGGCACGAGGTCGAGCTTGGTCGCCTTGTACACCTCGCTGTCCAGGTGGGCGGTAAAGGTGAACATCTGGCCCAGCGCGTCGCGGAACGGTCGGTCGTAGTTCAGGCTGAGCTGGGCCCGCTGGTCGGAAGTGCCGTTGGACCGGTAAATGTTGAAGTCGTTGGTGTAGACCGAGCTGCGGCCGCCAAGCGCGTCGGGGGCTCCGGTAAAGCTGTACTCGTAGCGCGGCAGCACGAACGGCAGCTCGCTGGAGTTGATCACTCCGGCGTTCAAGCCCTGGAAGAAGCTGCCGTCCAGGCGCGAGTACGCACCGACCCCGAAGCCCTCGAGATACACGTTGCTGCCAAGCACGTCGGCGCCGTAGCCGCTGATGCGATAGTCGCGCAGGTAGTTGGCCGAGCTCGCGACGTTGATGTCGGCGCCATAGCGCCAGTGCTGATCGTAGTCGAACACGGTGTGGGCATACACGTAGCCCTGCAGGCCCTTGTCGTCGACCGGCGCCACGAAGTTGCCGGTGGTGCCGTAATAGCCGTTCGTGTCGGTGGTGTCGTAAGCGATGGCGCCGGTGATGCGCACGATGCCGGAGTTGAACTGCTGCCTGTATTGCGCCGTCAGCTGCGGCCCGGTGTCGGTCGAAAGCAGCGGCACCAGGGTGACGTCCGCCGAACGGCTCAGCACCCAGAAATAGGGCAGGGTGATATAGGTGCCGAGATGCTTGTCGTGCGGCGAGATGTCGCCCAGCAGGAAGCCGCTCTGCCGGCGCACCGACGGGTCGGGCGTGGAAAAGAACGGCAGGTAGCCGACCGGCACCCCGAACATGTCGAGATACACGTCGCGGTACTCCAGCCGCTTGTGCTCCAGGTCGTCGGTGGCGTCATAAGCGCGCAGCTCCCAGAAGGCCGGACGCTCGGGATGCTGCGCGCACACCTTGCACGCGGTGTACACCGCGCGCGACAGGTCGTTGACCTTGCCGTCGGTGCGCCTGGCGCCGTTGGCAGCGAGCTTGCCGTTCGCCGACAGCAGCGAGCGCATGTTCGACATCACGCCCTGGCGCATGCCCTGCGTCAGCTCGGCGTAGGAGGAAAACAGCACCTCGCCGTCCGGCTCCACGATCGCCACGTGGCCGGACGCGGCGGCGACGTTGGTGTTGCGGTCGAACGTCACCTTGTCCGCGCGCAGCACGTGGTCGTTCTGCCAGATCTCGACGTGGCCGGTCCACGTCACCAGCCCGTTCCTGCTGTCGTAGCTAACGTTGTCAGCCCGGAACGTCACCGGCTCGTTGCGCGAGATCGGCTTACCCCTGCCGAGGCCGGCGCCGGGCAGCGCTATGTTCGGGACGGCATGCGCGTGTCCCGGTGCGAGGGCGTGCAGGCTGCCGCAGAGCCCGCCCAGAAGCAGGACGCGTGCTGCGCCCGTCCGCGCAGACGGGCTGGTGAAGGACGCGACGAAGCGGCGCATCAGCCGTCCTCCAGGTGCAGCAAAAGGGTGATCGCCAGCATCAGGCCGGCACCGGCCGGTGCCCAGGCCGCCATGATCGGCGGCAGGGCTCCGGACTGGCCGAACTGTTCGGCGATCTTGGAGACGGTGAACAAGGCGAAGCCGGACGCGACGCCGCCGCCGATCATGCGCGCGACGCCGCCGCGCCGCACCGGCCGCATGGAGAACCCGGCCGACACCAATGCCATGGTGCCGGCCAGCAGCGGCAGCGCCAGAAGCGCCTGGAAGCGCAGCCGGTGCCGTATGGAGGAGAAGCCGGAACGGTCCAGCAGGGCGATAAAGCCGGGCAGGGTCCACACCGACAGCGTGTCGGGTGCTGCGAAACTTTCCTGCACGCGTGCCACGGTCAGATCGGTGGGCAGTTCCATCTCGCCGACCGGCTGCGGCATGTGGTCCGGCAGCACGCTGTCGGCGCCGTGCAGGATCCAGCGGTGCCGGGCGAGCTCGCCCGTGGCGGCCTCGATCCTGAGCAGCAGCCGGTCCTGTCCGTCCAGGCGGAACACGCTCACGCCCCGCAACGACAGCGCGCCCGCCGCCATGCGCACGGCGCGGGCATGCAGGATCGCGACGCCGCCCGTCGTCAGGCCGTTGTCGGACTGGCGCAGCCAGAGCTGGCCGCCAGCGATGTTCAGCGATCCGCCGCCGGAGCGGAGATAGGTGTTGTCGAGCACCTCCGCGCGCGCATAGGTGGCCGACGACAGCGGGCTCAGCAGCGCGGTCGCCAGCACGCCGATGCCGATCGCGCACGCCAGCGGTGCCGCCAGGAACTGCCACACCGAGATGCCGGCGGCACGCGCCACGATCAGCTCCGACGAGCGCGTCAGGCGCCAGAAGCAGATGATGCCGCCGAGCAGCACCCCGAACGGCAGGATCTCGATGCAGAAGAACGGCAGGTGCAGCGCCGCGATCTCCAGCGCCAGGCTGGCCGGCACGTCCGGCCGGGTGGCGGCGCGGCGAAGCAGGTCGATGAAGTCGAACAGCGACACCAGCCCGGTCAGCGCCGCGATCAGCGCCAGCACGCTCGTGGTGAACTGCCGCGCGATATAGAACGACAAGGTGATGGCGACCGGCATGGATCTGGCTCAGGCCGCCGCGGCGTGCGAGGACGCGAGCCCAGGCACCCTGCCAGGGGGCAGACCAGGCGGCTGGCCGGACGGTGTGCGTCGCAGCTCCGGTCCGAACAGCACGGCGGCGCAAACCAGCCCCGGCAGCACGGCATCGATCCAGATCAGCGGGATCAGCGACGGGCTGCGTGCCGCCACGCTCTGCACCACCAGCCCGATCGCCAGCAACCCGACCACCGACACGATCGCGACAAGCGGCCGCAGGGTGCCGCCGTGCCGGGAAAAGGTGCCAGACAGCACCGCCAGCAGCGCCACCATGGCGAAGGAGAAGGCGGTGAGCGGCGCGCTCAGCCGGCGGTGCCCCTCGACCGCGAACTTGCCGCGGTCGCGCGGCTGCACCTCGCGCGGGTCCGGGTGGAACAGCTCCGCCAGGGACATCTCGCTGGAGTCGCGGTAGCGGATGTCGTTGCCTTTGCCCCCGTCCGACAGGTCCACGGTGTTGCGCTCGAAGGTCAGCACGTCGAGCCGCCCGGTCTTGCGGTCGATCTCCTCGCGCGACCCGTTGAACAGCACCACCTTGGGCACATCGCCGTTCGGCTCCAGGTGGCCGTGCTCGGCCAGGATGGTGGCGCGCACCGCCTTCTGCCGGTCGTCCTCGACCAGGATGCCGCGCAACGTGCCGTCCGGCTCGCGGGCCCGGATATACACCGTCATGGTCGGCGAGACCGGGGTGAACACCCCTTCCTGCAGCAGGAACGCGGCCATCTTGTTGCGTATCTCGAACTCGTATTGCCGGAACGAGTGGTAGCTCGCCGGAACGATCCACACGTTCAGCACGTAGGACACGGCGACGGCGATAACGACGCAGAACATCGCCGGCCGGGCGATGCGCGACGGCGACAACCCGGCCGCGCGCATCACCGTCAGCTCGCGGTCGCCGGCGAGGCGCTGGTACACGAACTGGGTCACGACAAAGGTGGTGATGGGCAGGATGACGGCGACGAAGCCCGGGATCAGCAGCCCGGTGAGCTGCAGAAACACGCGCAGGCTGAGCCCGCGGTCCACCACCAGGCTGACGAAGCGCAGCGACTGGGTGAGCCAGATCAGCGCCGCCAGGCTGCCCGTGGTCGCCAGAAGCGCGACCAGCAGCTGGTGCAGCACATACCGGTCCAGCCGGCTGACGGAAGGCGCGCTCATGTCTCCTTCCTACCCTCCATGGAGCCCGGGCAAAAGACGGCCCGGAAAAAGACCGCGCCGCCCCCCGGAACAAGCCCGGCCCGACGTGCCGCCGCCGGCGGAAGGACGGATCCGATGACCGACGCTGACCGGCCCGGCGGCGCCGCACCCGGCGCGGGCCCGCTGTCCCATCATGCCGGGCTGACCGACCCGGTGTCCGGCTGCCCGATCCTGGACGGCAACCAAGTGCTGCTGCTTCCCGAGGGACGGGCGGTGGTGGAAGCGGTGATGCGGGCGATCAGCTCCGCCCGGCGCTTCGTGCACATGGAGTACTACACGCTGGACGACGTGTCGCTCGACGGCCGGTCGCTGTTCGACCTGCTGGAGCGCACCGCCGCCCGCGGCGTCGAGGTGGCAGTGATCTGGGACGCGATCGGCTCCGGCAACACCCCGGACCGGGCGTTCGAGCGCCTTCGGGCCCACGGCGTGCAGCTGCTCGAATACCATTCGGTGAACCCGTTCCGGGCCCGCTTCGACATCCGCATGAACGACCGCGACCACCGCAAGCTGACGGTGGTGGACGGCGAGGTCGCGGTGCTGGGCGGCGCCAACATGTCCAAGGTGTACCAGACGCCGCGCTCGGTCGGGCGCGGCCCGGACGCGGACCACGGCTACTGGATCGACAACGGCATCCACATCGAGGGTCCGGCGGTAGGCGAGATCCACCGCCTGTTCTTGCATACCTGGAACAAGCAGGAGGGACGGGTCCCGCCGCTGCAGCGGTGCGACGACGCAGCACTCCGGCCGGACGCGGACGGCGAGCGGATACGCGTCGACGGCAGCGCGCCGGCGGAACGACGGCCGCTCTACAACATGTCGATGCGCGCGGCGATCCGCGGTGCCCGATCGCACATCCTGCTGGCGACCGGCTACTTCGTCCCGGCTCGCACCGAATGGAAGCTGCTGGCGCGCGCCGCCCGGCGCGGGGTGGAGGTGCAGCTGCTGCTGCCCGGCTACAGCGACGTGCAGGCGGCGGTGCACGCGGCGCGCGCCCTCTATGGCCCGCTGCTTCGGGCCGGGGTGCGCATCCACGAGGTGCGCGACGCCATGCTGCACGCCAAGGTTTCCACCGTCGACGGGGCGATCACGGTGATCGGCTCCTCCAACTTCGACTGGCGCAGCGTGCACTACAACAACGAGATCGACGCGGTGGTGCTGGGCGAGCGCACCGCGTCGGCGGTCGAGTCCCTGCTTCGCCGGCAGCTCGCCGACGCGGTGCCGATCTCCTACGCCGGCTGGCGCGACCGTTCACGCCGCGAGCGCATGCTGGAGCTCGCGGCACGAACCTGGAAGCGGCTCATGTGAGCGCGTCCAGCACTTCCACCGGGTCGCCGACGGCGAGTTGTCCTGGTGCGTCCGGCAGGAGGTTGGCGCCGAACACGACCCCGGCCGGCTGCCGGTTGAGCCGCCCCAGCGTCCGGAGCGGCTCCCCCGGTTGCGTCGCTTCCCCGGTGCGCTGGTCCCTGGTGATCACCACGCACCGGGTGGACGGCTTCGGCGCGCGAAACGTCATGGCGCCGATGCGTATCCGGCGCCAGCGGCTCTCCGACCAGGGCAACAGGCCGGAGATGGTCACGCTGGGCCTGAACCGGTCCATCGGCACCGGCGCCGCAAGCTCGGCGTTGAGCGCCGACAAGGAGGAAACGCTGGTGGCCAGCAGCGGGAACCCGTCCGCGAAGCCGACATGGTCGCCCGCCTGCCCGAACGCCGGATCCACCGGCCGGGCGCGCTCGTCGTCCATGTAGACCAGACGACAGGGCCGGCCGAGCACCGACGACAGCCACGTGGCGGAAGCGTCGCCGGCATCCACCGCCGCCACGGCGTCGCCCCAGATGCTGACGCAACGGCGCACCGCTCCCGTGGCCGGCGTTTGCACCCGGCAGTTGTCGTCGCCGTGGCGCAAAACCAGCCCGTCCACCGCCGGCTCGGCGTCGAGCCGCGCCATGGCGGCAACCTGGCGCTGGGTGAGGAACCCGCCTTCCGCGTCCGTGACCATCCAGCGCCGGTCGCCCGCAAGCCCGTGCAGGGCGACCTCGCTGTGGTCCCGCGCGCGGCCGCGCATCCCCTTCACCGGATAAACGTGCAGCGCCTCGACCCGCGCCCCCACCCGGTTCGTCACTCCGCCGGGTGCGGCACGCGCGCGGCCACGCGCCTGCGGCCGAGGCTGCGCACCACCGTGTAGAAGGCGGGCGTGAACAGCAGCCCGAAGCCGGTCACGCCGAGCATGCCGCAGAACACCGCCGTCCCCAGCGACTGGCGCATCTCCGCCCCGGCACCGGTTGCGACCGCGAGCGGCGCCACGCCGAGGATAAAGGCGAACGACGTCATCAGGATCGGCCGCAGCCGGGTGCGCGCGGCGTGCACCGCAGCGCGTGCCGGGCTCATGCCGTTCAGCGTCTCGGCCTGCTGCGCGAACTCCACGATCAGGATCGCGTTCTTCGCCGCCAGCCCCACCAGCACCACGAAGCCGATCTGCGCCAGGATGTCGATCGACATGCCCCGCGCCAGCAGCCCCGTCACCGCGGCCAGCAGGCACATCGGCACGATCAGCACCACCGCGAGCGGCAGCTTCCAGCTCTCGTACTGCGCCGCCAGCACCAGGAACACGAACAGCGCAGAAGCCCCGAACACCAGCAGGGTGGGCACGCCCGCCTGCCGCTGCTGGAAGGCGAGCTCGGTCCACTCGAACCCGAAGCCCGCCGGTAGCACCTGCCTGGCCAG
>CAXSHC010000052.1:0-11805 GCA_964236745.1 uncultured Acetobacteraceae bacterium | reverse complement strand
GTCGACCAGGGCCGCGTCGATACGCATTCCTGCCTCCAGCGCACGCAGCTGTTCCAGCTTCTCGCGCTTCTCCAGCGTCGAGGGCGGCAGGGCCACGAAGCGCTCGAACGCCCCCCGCCGCCAGGCGTAGAGGCCGACATGATGGTAGAGCGGCCCCTCGCCCCAGGGTGCTGGGGCGCGGGTGAAGTAAAGGGCGCGGAAGCGTTTGTTCCCGAGCGGGGTGCCGACCATCTTGACCACGCTGTCGGTTACCGCTTCCTGCGTTGTGGCAATGATGGCCACCGCCGTTCCCACCGCCACCTCCGGGTCGTCGAGCAGGGCGGCGGCGGCGCGCGCCACCTGCGGCGCCACCGTCGGCAGGTCGCCCTGGAGGTTGACCACCACGTCGTGCCTGCGGTCCGGGTCCGCCAGTCCGAGCGCTTCAGCGATCCGGTCGGTGCCGGAGGGATGGTCGGGCCGGGTCAGCACCGCCTTGCCCCCCGCTTCCCGCACCGCGTCGGCGATCCGGACGTCGTCCACCGCCACCAGCACCGGGCCCAGTCCGGTTTCCATCGCGCGGCGCCAGACATGCACCACCATCGGCAGCCCGGCGATCAGCGCCAGCGGCTTGTCCGGCAGGCGGGTGGAGCCGAGCCTGGCCGGGACCACGACGATCGGGTTCATCGAGCCGGTTCCGCCGCCCCGGCTGCGTCAGCCCGTCGCATCCGGCAATCCCGTCCTGTCCGGCAGCGCCTTGGCCAGGCGATCGAAGCGCATCAGGCCCTTGACCAGCGGCTCGAAGTCGCGCAGCGCGATCATGTTCGGGCCGTCGGACGGCGCGTGGTCGGGATCGGGATGGGTTTCGATGAACACGCCCGCTACCCCCACCGCGACCGCGGCACGGGCCAGCACCGGCACAAACTCGCGCTGTCCGCCGGAGCGGGAGCCCTGGCCGCCGGGCTGCTGCACCGAATGAGTGGCATCGAACACCACCGGCGCGCCGAAGCCCGCCATCACCGGCAGGCCGCGGAGATCGGACACCAGGGTGTTGTAGCCGAACGAGGTGCCACGCTCGGTCGCCAGCACGTTGGGGTTGCCGGCCGCCGTCACCTTGTCCAGCACGTTGCCCATGTCCCAGGGGGCCAGGAACTGGCCCTTCTTGACGTTGACCACCCGGCGGGTCTCGGCGGCCGCGACCAGAAGGTCGGTCTGCCGGCACAGGAAGGCCGGGATCTGCAGCACGTCGACCGCCTCGGCTACGGGGGCGCAGTGGGCGGGCTCATGCACGTCGGTCAGCACCGGCACGCCCAGGGCGTCGCGTATTTCGGCGAAGATCTCGATCGCCTGGTGCAGGCCGACCCCGCGTGGCCCGGCCCGGCTGGTCCGGTTGGCCTTGTCATAGGAGCTCTTGAATACGAAGCCGATCCCGAGCCGGCGGGCGATCTCGCGCAATGCCGCAGCGCACTCGAAGGCGTGGTCCCGGCTCTCGATCTGGCAGGGACCGGCGATGAGGGATAACGGCAGGGCGTTGCCGAACAACACGTCGCCCGCCACCACCACCGGGTTCGGCGCAAACTCCAACAGGACCGGATCTCCTCGGACAAGCGCCGTCCGGCGGCACGGCGGAGGGGCCGCCCGCGCAGCCGACGGAACGATTCTACACCCGGATGCGCGCGCCCGATACGTGCCCGACCTCGGACCAGCTGCCATCTCCGGTCAGAAAGCGGGTTGGCGTGACGCGTCGGGGTGCGAGTATGGCGCGAAGTGCCGGCGCTTCCGCATCCGCCGCCACCCGGTGCACCAGGCCGGGGCTGAGGATGGCGATGTCCAGCGCGTCCAGCTCCAGGCTCTCGATCGACAAACCGGCCTCGGCGGCGTAGCGGGCGAGCTCCGCCGCCCCAGCGCCGGTCCAGCGGGAACGGCCGTCGGGGCCGAACTCCGCCATCTCGTGGCTGTCGCGCACGATGTCGATCCGCACCGGGCCGTCCGGGTTGCCGGTATACAAGGCCACGCATTCGCCCGGCGACGGCAGCTCCTCCATGCCGGATGCCTGGGCGAAGCCGGTGCCGGACACCATGTCGAGCCGGTAGATCACCGGATGGTCGTCGAACACCGCACGAAGCAACCGCACCACCGACTCGCGGAACAGCAGGCCGGCGATCCCGGTCAGCGCCGCGCGCAGCCGGGCCTCGTCCTCCGGGTGGGGCCCGGTGGCGACGTGGAAGTTGGCGAGGTCCCTGCCGCTGACACCGTTCGGCGCCAGGGCGTTGTGCAGCAGGACGTGGCCGTTGCGTATCAGCTCCTGCAACGCCGGCTGCAGCTCGGCGGCGGACGCGCCGACCGCGATCCGGCCGGCGAGCAGCTGCGGCGCGTCCAGCCGGTCGGTCCACAGGCCGCCCAGCACCGAGCGGGAGCGTCCGGCGCCGGTATAGCCGACCAGCACCGCGTTGATGAGGTCCATATAGGCAGCGCCGCTGGACGGGATCGGCAGGTGAAGGTCCACGTCGTTTGGTTTCACCGTCACGAACGGCAGGTAGGCCGGGTCGATCGAGCGGGTGAAGCGGATCTCGAAGCCGCAGCGGCCGTCGCCGAACCCGACCTGTTCCAGGTCGGGCCGGTGCGCATCGGCCACGCTTTCGCCGATCATGTCATGGTGCAGGAAGGCGCGCACGATTGGCGGCGCGGTGTAGTCGCTACCGTACAGCCAGCCTACCGCGCTGTCGCTGTCCAGCCTGTCTACCGCGCCCTTGATCATTACGCCGTTCATTACCGTTTCCATCTTCCCGCTGCGCACCGACGCGTTGCACAGATCGTAACGGTGAAACTAGGAGTACTCCCATAACCGGTTCAAGAAAGAACTCGGTTGTAAAGCTCCAGGTGCTGGTCGAGCACCTCGTTCGCGGTCGGCGGCGGACGCACGCCAGCGGCCAGCGCCGCCAGCTTGTCGGGATGCGTCGCGAGGTCGGCCAGCACCTCCGCCAGGCTCGCCGGACGGCTCACCTCGAAATGCATGCCGTTGACGCCGTGGACGATCTTCTCGGCCATGCCGCCGATGTTGGAGCAGATCACCGGCTTGCCGTTGGTGAAGGCTTCCTGGATCACTACGGGAGAATTCTCCCACCAGGTGGACGGGATCACCATGGCGTCGATCCCCTGCATCAGGGCGTTGACCTGCGAGTTGTCGTAGGCGCCGTGGAACACGACGTTCTCGCCCGCCTCCTCCAACGCCTCCTCGACCACCTTCTGGAACTCGAGCGGCTGGCTGGAATAATCGCCGTAGATCTCGATCACCGCGTTGGCGATGCCGAGCGTGTTCAGCCGGCGCGCGGCCTCCATCAGCACGGTGATGCCCTTCAACGGCGACATCTGGCCGAAAAAGCCGAAGCGCACCGTGCGCAGGCCTCCGGCGCGCTGTGCCTCCCTGGGCCGACGCAGCCGCGCCAACCGGGCTGTGGCGCCGGGTGCGGTCACGCTGCGCGACGGAAGCGAGCCGGGCTCCAGCGGCTCGGGCGCCTCGTTGGGCTGCGTCCATGCTTCAGCGAACGGGCTGCCGTCGCGCTCGGGCGGCATGTTCTCCAGCACCGCCAGCTTCTCGTCCGGAAGCGCTCGGCCAGGAAGTGGCTCGGTGAGATGAACAGGTCCACGTCGGCGAAGAACATCTGCAGGTAGCGCTTGCGCAGAAAGAAGTCCCGCTCGCCATATTGCGGGAAGCATGCGGCGCAGGCCGAATAGCTTTCCTTCTCGCACAGGCGGAACGTCCTGGTCTTTATCATCTGGCCGTGGTGGTTGCAGATGGCCAGGTACTCGTGGAGGCTGAGCACGATCTTGGCCTGTGGCCAGCCGCGCCGGATCGCGGAGAACATTTCAACTCCGAACCGGACGAAATGGTGCGTGTGCACGATGTCCGGTTTGAGCTCCGCCACCAGCTCCTCGATCACCTTGGGAAACTGCGGATCCGGGTTGGCGAACTTGAAGTAATCGAACTCGGCGTTGGGATGGTAGACGTAGTCGTCCGGTCCGTATGGCTGGGTCAGGGTGGCGCCGAGCCGCGCCTCGCTTTTGGGGCTGGAGCAGCCGAGCAGCCAAGCAGTGGCGCCACGCGCCTTGAGCTCGCGGAACAAGGTGAAGGCCGAGATCTCTGCCCCGCCGCGCGTCAGCTTCGGATGGGAATGCGTCATCACCAGCACACGGGGTAGCGCCGACTGGGTCAGGTCCGCGCCGCCGCTGGACGGCAGGAACGGCGCACGGGTCGCGAGGTCACTCATGCCGGACTGTCCAGGTGCTCTGCTTCTCGGGCCTCAATCGCGACCGGCACCGCCGCCCGCACCCAGCGGTTCTGGAACCGCCACGCGTTGTAAAGGGTCAGGTTGAGCCGCCAGGAGGATTGCTGGCCGCCCTGGGACTGGCGCTCCAGGTGGTAGAGCCGGGCGCGGCGGTCGACCACGCAGATGCGTCCCTGCGCCTGCGCCTTGCGGCACAGGTCCACGTCCTCGAAGTCGCCGATCACGTAGCCCTCGTCAAAGCCGCCGACCTCGCGGGCGAGCGCCATCGGCATCAGCAGGCAGGCGCCGGTGACCGCCTCGACTTCCTGCACGCCCTGGTCGTCGCCAGGGAACCGCCCCTTACGCGGATGCAGGCTGAAGCTCCAGCCAGCGAACTCGGGCAACACCTCGTAGGCGCAGCCTTCGTGCTGGATGGTCTCGTCCTCGAACACCAGCAGCGCCCCCACCACGCCGACCTCGGGCCGGGTTTCGGCGGTTTCCACCATGTGGTCGAGCCAGTCGGGCGTCCTGGGGAATACGTCGGAATTGAGGAAACACACATACTGGCCGCGCGCCAGCTTCAGCCCGACGTTGTTGGCGGGGGCGTAGCCCATGTTGGCGGACAGGGCCACCAGCCGGAACGGCAGCCGGAAGCGTGCCAGGCAGGAGGTGGCGAGCGCCTCGGCCGCGCGCAGGATGGTCGGGTCGTCGAGCACGTAGATCAGCTCGTGGTCGCGGGCCAGCGTGCGCGAGAAGAACGCCAGCTGCAGTTCCATGAAGTCGATCCGGCCGTAGAGCGGCACGATGATCGAGCAGCGCGGCGAGGCCGGCGGCTCGCCGAAGCGCATCTCCTTGTAGCTGACCCCGTCCAGCATGCGGAAATCGTTCATCGCCTTGACCGCCGGGCCGAGCACGTGGTCGTAGCCCTGCGCCAGCTCCTCGTAGCGCAGCTCCAGCCCGCTCAGGGTTTCCTTGATGGTGTCGACGCCGGGACTGCGTATGTGGGGGATGCGTTTGAAGGCCACGTCGCCGGCATGGCTGCGCACCTCGAAATAGGCCGTCTCGCCAGTGCTGTACACGTCGTCGACGAAGGCCAGGAAGCCGCACAGGTCGACCAGGCCGCCGAAGTTCCTGGAGAAGCCCTCGCGCACGTCGGGACGGGCGATCGGGATCCAGTGCCGTGTGTCCAGCAGGCGCGATTCGCTGCCGCAGCGGACGCGGATGCTTTCCACGCTCTTGAATGGATCGATGAACCAGCCGCGCAGCAGCAACCCTGCGGGAGGACACAGGCAGGCGGAGTCGAGCTCCAGGAACACCGGCGGCTGCAGCGCTTCCAGCGTGTCCTGACCGGTGTAGCTGGGCCGGTTGAGCAGCCGGAGCAGGTGCGCGCGCCGGCCGGAGCGCACCGCCGTGGTGACCAGGCTCTTGGTACGGGCAATTGCCTCGGCCTCGGACAGGTCCTCCAGCGGCTCGGACGGCGTGAGCCGGAACTGCCGCCCGTCGCGGGTCAGGATTGCGTCCTGGAAGTCGTCGCGCCGGGCGCTTTCGCCCGGGACGAACAGGAGCAGGCCGGTGCCGATCTTGCGCACGTCGGCACGCGGAAACGCGCAGGCGATCGCCTGGCCCGAGATGCGCTTGTCGCCGAACTCGAGCAGGCAATCGGGGGGCGCGTCCTGGTCGTCCCAGCTCAGGTCGATCCAGCCGCCGCCGATCCATCCGTCCAGGCTGGCGGAATAGGACAGGAAGTCGATGCAGCCCTGGCTGGAGTCAACACCTGGCTGCATGATCGACATCGCTGTTGTTCGTCCCCACCCGATCCCCGATCATATCAAGCAGATCCCGGGTTTGGAACCGCCCGAGCGACTTGCCTCCGTACCGGGCGGAAGGAAAGGCGCCAATCGCTTCTACAACAAGCGCTTCGTTCCGTCTCGATGCCCTTGTTAGCCATCAAGGCTCCCGTGACAAGTCGAACCGCGGCGCCGGACGCGGCGGAGGCGGCGTGCGCAGGTCGCGGTAGAGGCGCAGGTGCGCGCCCAGCGGGCCGGCCGCGGCGGGACCCGCATCAAGTGCCTCCACGGGACCGGCCAGGCGCGCGCGTTCCCGGGCGGCCCCCGCGGCCAAGCGCGCCAGCCGCTCCGGATCGTCGGCGAGCGCCTTCAGCACGCCGGCCAGCGCGCGCGGGTTGTTGACGCTGAAATGCAGCCCGGTCTCGCCCGGCACCACCTTTTCCGCCATGCCGCCGATGTTGGAGCACACCACCGGCACGCCGTTGCGGAACGCTTCCTGGATCACCAGCGGCGAGTTCTCCCACCAGATCGACGGCACCAGCACCACGTCGACCTCGGCCATGAGCTCGTTGATGTCGGCGTTGGCGTAGGCGCCGTGGAACACGACGTTGCTACCGGCCTTTCCAACCTGCGACAGGAACTCGGCCTGGAACGCGGCCGGCTGGTTGGTCTGGTCGCCGTGGATGTGGAACGCGATGTCGTGGCGCCGCTCGCCGTCCAGGACCGCCGCCGCGTCGAGCAGCACCTCCATGCCCTTGAGCAGCGAGATCTGGCCGAAGAAACCGACCCTCAGCTCCGCACCCGGCAGGCGCGGGCTTCTCATGGGCAGGCCACGACCGGCAGAAGCGGCGGCCGGCACGTTCTCGATCACGCTGATCCGCTCCGCCGGCAGGCCCCAGGCGATGTAGCGCTCGGCCAGGAACCGGCTGGGCGCGATGAACTGGTGCACGTGGCGAAGGAAGTGGCCGATATAGGTTTCGCGAAGAAAGAAGTCGGACGGCTGGAACTCGGGGAAACAGCGGCTGCACTCGACGTGGCCGGAGCGCCGGCACAGCTGCCCCTGGTGCCGGGTGACCATCTGGCCCTGCTGGTGGCAGATCGCCAGGAACTCGTGCAGGGTCAGCACCAGCTTGGCGTCCGGCAGCACCTCCCGGACGTGGGCGAAGGCTTCCATGCCGAAGTTGATGTAGTGGTGGAAGTGCACGACCTGCGGGCGCAGGTTGCGCAGCAGGGCGCGGAAGTCGCGCGCGAACGCGGTGTCGCGGTTGGCGAACTTGAACCATTCGAAGTCGCCGAGGGTGTAGAGGTACTCGTCGCGCTCGAACGGCTGGGTGATGGACTGCCCGGCGCGCGCGAACGAGGCGGTGCGGCTGCAGCCGAGGTACCAGGCCCGCAAGCCCGGCTGGTGGCGCAGGCGGTCGAACAAGGAATAGGACGCGACTTCCGAGCCGCCGTTCTGCACCCTGGGATGACTGTGCGAGGCGATCAGGACGCGCAGCCCGTCGTTCTCGGTGTCCTCAGCGGGCAACAGCATGGCACGCCCTCACCGCTGGGTCGCCCACGCCGCGTCGCGCGGCACCTGTGCCATGGGCAGGGGCGTCACCGCTTCCGGACCTGGGTTCCGGTCGCGCAGCGGCGCTTCCGCCTCCGCCGCCAGCTTCTGGGCCCAGCGTTCCTGATGCAGCCAGGCGTTGAACAGCGTCACATTCATGCGCCAGGTTTCGGCGGCGGACGCCTGCGACTTGCGTTCCAGGTGGTAGAGCACGACGCCGTGGTCGACCGCCGACGAGACACCGGCTTCCCGGGCGCGCAGGCACAGGTCGGAATCCTCGAAGTCGCCAATCACGAAGCTTTCGTCGAAGCCGCCGAGGTCGTGGGCGAGCTGGCGCGGCATCACCATACAGGCGCCGGTGATCGCGGGATGCAGCGACAGCGCCCTGCTGGCGGCCGGACGGCTGCCCTTGCCGGGATGGGTCGGGAACAGCCAATGGCTGAACTCGGGCAGCGCCTCGTAGCGCATGCCCTGGTGCTGGATGGTACCGTCCTCGAACAACAGCAACGGCCCGACAATGCCGACCGACGGGTGGCGGTCGAAATCGTCCAGCAGGCGGTCGAGCCAGTCCGGGTCGGTTGCGAACACGTCGGAGTTGAGAAAGCAGACATGGCCACCCTGCGCGCTCGCAAGGCCGATGTTGCAGGCCGGCGCGAAGCCCATGTTTTCTTCCAGCAGGATCAGGCGCAGCGGCAGCCCGAACCGCCGGAACAGCGAGTCCGCCAGTGCGCAGGCGGCGTCCGCCCCGCCGGGATCGTCGACCACGTAGATCATCTCGTGGCGCGTCCGGAACCCACCTTGTGGCCTGTCCTGGGTGCCGCCTTGCGCCAGAAGCGCCACCTGCACCTCCATGTAGTCGATCCGGCCGTAGAGCGGCACGATCACGGAGCAGAGCGGCATCTCGGGCGGCGTGCCGAAGCGGATCTCGCGGAACAAGCGGGGTGCCTCGAGCCGGTCGCGGTTCAACAGCATCACGGCCGGGCCGATGGCGTCAAAGGTGCGCTGCACCTCGTCGTAGCGCGGCGACAGGTTGGCCAGGACGTTGCGTATCGCGCCAAGCCCGCGCAGCCGCGACGGCACCAGGCGCAGGAACCCGATCTCGCCGCCCACCGTCTCGACCTCCAGGTACGAGCTGGCGCCCGGTTCCAGGCAATCGGGCACGTGCAGCACGAAGCCGCAGCCGGCGTTGCGGCTGCGAAGCGCGTCGCCGTACTTCGCCACCACGTCGGGCCTGGCGACGCGCAGGCCTTCGCGGACATCGATCGGCGTGGACCGGCTGCCGCTGCGCAGCCGCATCCCGCGCAGGCCGGCGGGTGCCGTCATCAGCCAGCCGTTGAGCAGCAGGCCGGAGCTGCCGCAGGCGATCGCCTCGTCGATCCGGAACGCGAACTGGTCCTCGAACCGGTCCAGCGTGTCACGCCCCTCGAAGGCGGGACGCTGCAGGATGCTGCGGAACAGCGCCGCCTCGATGCCGGGCGGCGACAAGCGCTGCGCCCTGAGCGTCTCGACCAGGGACTGGCCTTCGGCCTGCACCGTGCCGGGGGTGGCGTGAAGCGCGACCGGACCACTTTCGCCGTCGATCTCCGCCGACACGAGCTGCCCCAGGGCCTGGTCGGACGACGGAAGGTGGGCCACCACGCCACGGCCGCGTGCGCCCAGGTCGTCGCGTATCGTGCCGGCGACCAGGGCTTCGCCTTGCAGGACGCCGCGCTCGAAGCGGAGCGTCAGGTGGCGCCGGCCGGGCAAAGCGTTGGCAGACACGGGGGCCCATCCGCACAGCAACCAGCTGCCGGTGCTGGACGCATAACCGTGGACGTCGATGCAGCCGGTCACGCTCGACCGCCTGACATCATCGTCTGCAACCCGGCCGTGCAATCGAGCCGAACACGCTCGGGACGTCCTTCTGTCAACACCAACTCAGGGTAGCAGAAGACGCCATGGCGTCAATATCCGGCAACGGTCCGGACCGGGTTCAGGCCGCGTTGCCGTAGCCGTTCGGGTTGGTCCGGCGCCAGGCCAGGGCAGTGGCGACGATGTTGTCCAGGGCGGTGAAGCGTGGGGTCCAGCCGGTTTCGGCACGGATCCGCTCCGAGCTCGCCACCAGCACCGCCGGGTCGCCGGGCCGGCGGTCCACGATCCGGTGCGGCACGACGCGGCCGCTCACCCGCTCGACGCTCCGGATCACGTCCAGCACCGAATGCCCGGTGCCGCTGCCCAGGTTGTAGGTGACGCTGCCCTCGCTCAGCCGGGCCAGCGCCGCGAGGTGCGCCTGCGCCAGGTCGGACACGTGGACGTAGTCGCGTATGCAGGTGCCGTCCGGGGTGGGGTAGTCGTCGCCGAACACCACGATCTCCGGGCGCAGGCCGAGGGCGGCGTCGATCACCAGCGGGATCAGGTGGGATTCCGGCCGGTGGTCCTCGCCCGATCGCCCGTCCGGGTCGGCGCCGGCGGCGTTGAAGTAGCGCAGGCAGGCGTAGCGCAGGCCGTGGATGCGGTCGGCCCAGTAAAGGGCGCGCTCGATCATCAGCTTGCTTTCGCCGTAGGGCGAGCCGGGATCGATGCGCGCGTTCTCGGTGATCGGCGTGGTTTCGGGATTGCCGAACAGGGCGGCGGTGGAAGACAGGATGAAGCGGTCGACGCCGTGGCGGACGCACGCGTCGATCAGCCGGATGCCGAGCCCGGCATTCTCCGTCATGTAGTGGAACGGTTTCTGCATGCTTTCGCCCACCAGGGACAAGGCGGCGAAGTGCAGCACGCCGTCCCAGGAGCCATCCGCCAGCACCGCGTCCAGGGCGGCCTCGTCGGCGAGATCGGCCTCGATCAGGCGCACGGCGCCGGGAAGCGCCTCGCGATGGCCCTGGCGGAGGTTGTCGTACACCACCACCTCGTCGCCCCGGTCGTGCAGGGCCCAGACGATGTGGCTGCCGACATAACCGGCTCCGCCGGTAACCAGAAGTCTCACGATCCTGTTGCCTTTCCGGAATGGCCCATGACGGGCGCGGACTATGGATGAGCGGCGGAAGCAGGTCGAGCCTCCGCCGGTCGGGGTTTCAGAAGCTGGTGATGCTCGACGAGGCGAGGTGGGCGATCCCGCTCAGGGTGATGGTGGCGCCGTCCGACAGCGTCAGCACGGTGCCGCCGCCGGAGGAGGATTGGCTCGCCACCAGCGCCTGCGCCGCTCCGGCACCATAGCCGCCGAGGGTGATCTGGTCCTTGCCCGGCACGAAGCCGGTCAGGGTCAGGGTGGCGCCGGTGGACACGCCGTGCTGCAGCTTGATCAGCTCGGCGCCGGTGCCGTCGGTGATGGCGTAGTGCCCGCCGGCGCCGGCCAGCACGGTGTCGTTGCCAGCACCGCCGGTGACCGACGCGTTGCCGCTGCCCAGCGTCACGGACAGGCTGCCCGAGCCACCGGTGATGCTCATCGCCCCGGAGGCGCCGTTCACCACCTCGGCACCGGACTGCGCCAGGATGGTGGCGGTGCCGCCGACCGGGCCCATGATGGTGGCGCCGGCGGCACCCACCACCGTGTCGCCGCCGTTGGCGACGAGCATGTTGTTCTGGTTGTCGGCGCCGTAGAGCGTGGTGTTGCCGCCGCCGACCAGGGTGTCGTTGCCGCCGGCGGCGCGGAGCACGGTGGCGCCGGTGCCGGCGACCAGCAGCGAGCCGCCACCGGTGCCGGCGGTGAAGCTGCCGCTGCTGTTGCCGCCCACCACGATGTCGCCGGCGCTGTTGTTGCCCAGAAAGGTGAAGCCTTGCGGGCCGCTCGCCGACACCGAGCCCGAACCGGCCGACACGGTGTCGCCCAGCCCGGCGGTGACCACCGTCCTGCCGGCGCCGGTGTGGATGGAGTTGCCGCCGCCAGAGGTGATGCTGTCCTGTCCCTGCCCGTTGTCGGTGAACGACACCGGAGCGCCCGACAAGGCGATCTGGAGGTTGGCCGCGGCGCTGCCGGCACCGGTCGACACCTTCAACCCGGCCAGTGCCGCCATGTCGGCATCAGCGCTGCCGGTGACCTGGAACACGTTGCTGACCAAGCCCCCGCCCGTCGCGGTCAGGGTGTCGTGCTGGGCGGCAGGGGTGGAAACCGTGATGGTGGTGTTGGGAACCGCGGCCACGGCGAAGTTCGCCACGGCATGTGCGCTGGCACCGCTCGCTGCCAGGACAGCGACCTGTAGCGACTGCCCGGGGTTGTTCACCGCCAGGCTGGTTTCCCCGGCCATGGTTC
>CAXSHC010000051.1:10832-11842 GCA_964236745.1 uncultured Acetobacteraceae bacterium | reverse complement strand
CAGGAGCGGGATCGGGCTGACGTCGAGCGGGGCGGACGTCGAGGCAGTCAGGGCGGCAGGCATGGTCGGACCTCCTGGCGGGTCCGTGGTATATCCGGTCGATGCTCGACGACGTCCAGGCCGTAGCCGCCTTCTATCGAACGCGACGCGGCCGGCTGGTGGCATCGCTGCTGCGCCGCCGGCTGCAGGCGATCTGGCCGGACCTGTCCGGGCTCGACCTGCTCGGCCTCGGGCACACGACGCCGTTTCTTCCCTGCTGGCGCGACGGGCTGCGTCGCTGCGTCGATGCTGCGCCCGGCTCGGCCGGCGCTACCGGGACCTCCTGCCTGGTGCAGGACGACGAGCTGCCGTTTCCGGATGGCGTCTTCGACCGCGTGCTGATGGTGCATGCGGTCGAGAACGCGGCCAGCATCACCCGCACCCTGCGCGCGGTGTCGCGCACGCTGCGCGACGACGGGCGGCTGCTGATCGTGGTGCCGAACCGCACCGGGCTGTGGGCGCACAGCGAAACCACCCCGTTCGCCGACGGCGCCCCGTGTTCCACCGGCCGGATCGAGCGGCTGCTCGCGCGCAGCCTGTTCCACGTCGAGCGGATGGAGGGTGCGCTGTATGGACCGCCGCTCGATCTTCGCCCGGTGCTTCGGGCAGGCCGCGCGCTGGAGGCGGTTGGCCGCTACGTCACGCCCCGGCTGGCCGGCGTGCTGGTGGTCGAGGCGGTCAAGGACCTTTATGCCGCGATCCCCGCCGGCGTCCGTCCGGCAAAGATGCGGCACCGGGCGATGGTGCGGTTCCGCGCCGCGACCGGTCAGGCGGTCATGGTCATGCCGTGCTCGTCGAGCAGGTCGAGATAAGGGCCGAGGCGTATCGCGAAACGCGTCGCCGGCACCATCAGTTCGCCGACCAGGGCCGGAAACGGCAGGCTTTCTTCCGCCTCGATCTCGAGCCGGTGGTCGGCGAGAAGCCGCACCCGCCAGCCCTCCGGCAGGCCGAAGGCGGTGATGCCGCCGAAC
>CAXSHC010000051.1:6976-10822 GCA_964236745.1 uncultured Acetobacteraceae bacterium | reverse complement strand
TCGCCCAGCAGGCGGGCGAGCTGCAGCGCGTCCGGACGGCGTTCCGCCGCCAGCGCGCTGCTCGGCACACGCCCGGCTTGCGCCGTGATCCGGATGCGGCAACGGGACGCGCCGCCTTGCGGCCCCGCCGCCGCGCCGCTGACCTCCAGCGCCACCGGCCGGCCGCGCCAGCGGAAGCCGAAGCCACCCGTTTCGCCCTGCCCCAGCGAGATGCGTCCCAGCTCGTCCACGCTGAACGATCCGAGCGACCGCCTGTCCATCCCGCCCATGCCGAACCGCCCTTGCGCACCGTTTCGCCGCCAGCTTGACCGCACAGGATGAAGCATTCATGAACCGCGACCGATGTCCTCTTTCACCCAGTCGCTGAAGCTCGTCCTGGCGCCGCCGCACCCGGCCGGCCGGCCGTTCCTGCTCGGCGGCGCGGTCGTGGCCGTGGTCGGGCTGCTGCTGCCCTTCGTCGCCGCGCGCGTGGTCGGGGTGCTGGCGCTGCTGTTCGTGAGCTTCTGCTTCTACTTTTTCCGCAATCCGGAACGGGTGCCCCCCCTGCTTCCCGGCGCCGTGGTGGCGCCGGCGGATGGCAGGATCGTGTCCGTGACGGAGGTGATCCCGCCGCTGGAGCTGGGGCTCGGTCCCGATCCGCGCTGGCGGGTGGCGGTGTTCCTGTCGGTGCTGGACGTGCACGTGAACAGGATGCCGGCCGCCGCCACCGTCACGCGGATCGCCTACCACAAGGGCCAGTTCGTCAACGCCTGCCTGGACAAGGCGAGCGAGAAGAACGAGCGCAACGCCCTGGCCCTGCGTTTGCCGGATGGCCGCACCATGGCGGTGGTGCAGATCGCCGGTTTCATCGCGCGACGCATCCTGTGCCAGGCTACCGAAGGCGCTTCCTTCGCACTGGGCGAACGCTTCGGCCTGATCCGCTTCGGCAGCCGCACCGACCTTTACCTTCCGCTGGGCGTCGAGCCGATCGTGCGCGTGGGCCAATCGACGATCGGCGGCGAGACCGTGCTTGCCCGCCTTTGAACCCGCGCCGGACCCGCCACGACGCCCGAGGCGGACGCGCCGCCTGCGACAACTGCGCGGCCGCGCCAGGCCACGCTTCCGCGGCCAGTCCTTCAACCGGCTGATCCCCAACATCCTGACGCTGATCGGGCTGTGCGCCGGCCTGATCAGCATGCGCGCCGCCATCAACGGCGGCTTCGGCGTGGCGGCGGCGGCGCTGGTGATCGCGGGCTTCATCGACGGCCTGGACGGGCGGATCGCCCGCCTGCTGCGGGCCACCAGCCGCTTCGGGGCGGAGTTCGACAGCTTGTCGGACTTCCTGTGCTTCGGGGTGGCGCCGGCCTTCATCCTGTATCTCTGGGCGATGCGCGATGGCGGCCGCTACGGCTTCGTGCCCTGCATCCTGTATGCCGTATGCATCGCGCTGCGCCTCGCGCGCTTCAACGCCGGCAGCTCGGACGACGCGCCCAAGGCGATGCCGTTGCATGCCTATGCCTACAACTTCTTCACCGGCGTGCCGGCGCCCGCCGCGGCCGGGCTCGCCTTGTTCCCGCTTTTCGTCGGGCTCGAGTCGCACAAGCTGGCGCTGCCCTGGCTGCTGACGCTGTCGCGGCAGCCGCTGCTGGTGGCGCCGATCCTGATCGCGGTGGCGCTTCTCAGCGTGTCGACCCTGCCGCTGTGGAGCTTCAAGAACTTCAAGATCCCGATACAGCTGGTGCTGCCGCTGATGCTGGGCGTCGGGCTCTATGTCACCGTCCTGGTGGCCGATCCCTGGGCCGCGCTGGCGGCGGCGGGGCTGATCTACGTGGTGATGATCCCGTTCAGCCTCCGGAGCTATCGTCGCCTGCGCTCGTACGCGGAAGCGCTGCAGGAAGAAGTGCCGGACGAGCCGGAGGAAGCGGCGGGCTGAGGTCCGGCGGCGCCCGCAGGGCGTCCAGGAGCAGGCGAAGGCCGGCCAGCACCGCGTCCGGCGAGGGCGGACAGCCGGGGATCACCAGCGACACCGGCATGCGGGCGCCGATGCCGCCGGACACGGCATAGCTGTCGCGGAACGGCCCGCCATCCATGGCGCAGGCGCCCGTCGCCACCAGCCATCTCGGTTCCGCCATCGCGGCCCACGTCGCCTCCACGGCGTCCAGGAGGTTGCGTCCGACCGTGCCGCTCACCAGAAGCAGGTCCGCGTGCCGCGGCGCGTCTACCAAATGCAGCCCGATCGCATCGAGACGGTGGTCGGCCACCAGCGCCTCGATCTCCAGCCCGCAACCGCCGCAGCCGCCGCCCTGCAGGTGCAGCATCGACAGCACTGGGTGCGGTTTCGCCCGCACGGCGGTTCGGCTCACTGGTCCGCTCCGGAAGAAGACAACCCGAGCGAGGCGCACAACAACGGCAGTTCCTCCACACCGAGGCCGTGCGCCAGCTGGTCGAGCATCGACCAGGTTTGCAGCACCGGATCATGAACGTGCAGCGCCGACACCAGCCCCGCTTCCAGCCGCACCCAGTGCCACACCGGCCCTCCCGCCGACTCCGCCGTCCCGATCCCTTCAACCGTCGCGGCCGGCGTCGGCAGTCGAACCTCGAACGGCCCGCCTGCGTCCGCCAGCAGGCGGCGAAGGACGCCAAGCCCTTGTTCGATCCGGTTCAGCCGGGTGCGGCAACGGGTCCACGGGTCGTTCGCCGTCCCGTTGCGGAGGCGACGCGACGCGGCCGGATCGTCGAGCAGCGCGCGCCGCAGCGCCGGCAGCCTCGCCGGGAGTCGGTCCGGGATCGTCGGCAGCGCGACCAGCCCGGCCGGATCCGGAGGGTGGGCAACCCCTCCCGGCACTACCGCATCAAGCATCAACCGGTGGCCGAACGCTTCGCCGCAGGCCGCCAGGACCGTTTCCCGCAACGACGCGGCCAGGCTCGCGGCGGCGTGCAGTCCGGCGCAGCGGGCGACCCGACCGAGATGGTGCAGGTGCACGGCGAGCAGCTCCAGCTCCGTCATGGCCGAACGCAGCGCTTCCACGCCCGGCGGCACCGGCAACGCCGAGGCGGCCTCCACCGCGCGGGCGAAGGCGCACTGGTGCGCGACTCCGGCCCGGGCGTCGATCCGCGACACCAGCGACGCCGCCGCAGCCGCGTCGCGGCCGCGCACAAGGCCCACCACGCCGCGATGGGCATGACCCAGCAGCGGCTCCAGCCGCCGTATGCGCTCGCCCGCCACGGTCAGGCGCAGCTGTGCCGGCCCGTCGACCAGACTCTGCACCGGGCCGATTCCGAGCCCGAACGCCCCGGCCGCCTCGTCAGCGGCGTCAAAGCGGAACTCCGGCGGCTCCGGTGGCCAGGAAGCCGGCCCCGGACGTGCGGACAGCGGCGCGGTGCAGCCCCAGCGCCCGTGGTCGAGCCAGGGACGCAGGTCGCGGGCCGCCATGGCCTCGAAACCCCACAGGTCGCGCACGATGCGCTCGCACACGGCGACGAGGGGACGCGCCGGCGACAAGGCCAGGTATCGGCGCCCGTCCACCGCCACCGAGGCCAGCAGCGGCCGGTCCGGCTGCTCCAGGAACAGGGCGTGCACCGCCTCGCCATCCGACCACAGCGTGGTCAGCGGCAGCGGATCGGTGTGCAGTTGTCCCGCGAGCTCGGCCCATCCGGCCTCGTCCAGCAGGAAGCGTTGCCCGCGCGCGGCCGGAACGGCGGCGCCTGCGCGTATCAGTGCTGCGGCGGACGGAAAACGCTCGCGCGCCGTCAAGGCACCGCTCCGCTGCCGGACATCGCCTCGCCGAGATCGAGCAGCCAGCGCGACAGTCCGTCCGGCATCGCCAGCCCGAGAAAGAACAACAGCGCCAGCACCACAAGCCCCGT
>CAXSHC010000051.1:0-6966 GCA_964236745.1 uncultured Acetobacteraceae bacterium | reverse complement strand
CGCCCAGGCACGTCCCGCCGGCTCCGCGACCGGGCGGACGCGGCGCAAGGCGGACAACAGAAACAAGGCGCTGGCCGCGAAAGCCGCAAGCAGCAGCAACGCCGGCAGCGGCACCGCCCGGAACACGCCGGGCAGCAGCACGAACCCGGCCAGGAACGGCCCGAACGGCGGCATCCCGGCGATCGCCAGCACCGCCAGGCGCTGTACCGGACCGCCCAGCGACCCTCCTGCCGGCAGCAGCGCCACCGGAAGCGACAAGCTCAGGAACAGCAGGATCATCAACGACGCCGCGGTGCCGCTGGTGCCGCCGGCTCCGATGCCGATCACGGCGCCGCTCAGCTGCACCGCCGCGGCGAGCGACACACGGCCGTCCAGGCCGCGCCGAGCCGGCATGAGGCCGACTGCCAGAAGCAGGCCGAGCATCCCGATCCCGATCAACGCACCGCCGTCGAAACCGAGCCGCATGCGCAGGCGCAGCACCACGTCGAGAACCGGCGCCGCGACCAGCACAGGCAGCAGCGCGCGCGCGATACGGCTTCCCGCTCCGTTCTGCGGCAGGACCCCTTCCACATCCGGCCCAGCCGCGCCGATCCAGGCCAGAAGCAGCATCGGCAGAACCAGAAGCATCAGCAGCGGGCGGAGCGTGGCCGGCGTGACGCCGCCCGGCATGGTCCAGCGTGGCGGATGGCCGGCACCAACGCCCAGAATCGCCACGCCGAGCCACGCAGCCAGGAGGATGGCCCCGAACAACACCCCCCGCTGCCGGTAATAATTGTGCAGCAGGGCCGCTCCCGCCAAAAGCAGCGCCATGCCGACCAGCATCAGGAACAGCGGGTCGGCCTGGCAGGCGAGCACCGCGCCGCCGGTCGCCAGCTGTGCCGCGACCTGCGGGCGCCGCCAGCCGGGCCGGACGGGCGAACGGCGCCCCTGCGACGACGCGGTGCCGATCGCGACCAGCAGCCAGGGGATCGTCACCAGCAGCGCCAGCGACCGGGCCAGACGGTCGTCGAGCCATGGCGCGCCGGACGCTGCCGGACCGGCCGCCGCGGCGGGCCAGGCAAACGTCGACGCGGCCAGCAGTGTCGTGACGCCGGCCGCGACGACCGCGCCGGCCGCCATCACGCGGCCGCCGCCGCGTGCCGGCAGAAGCGCCAGCAGCGGGCACGCCAGCAGCGGCCAGACCACGCCGGCCGGAACAAGCCCGGTCACGACGCGGCCGGTCCGGATGCCGCCCGCGTCAGCACCAGCGCGCAAAGGCTGCCAGCCTGGAACAGCAGGATCGTGCACAGGGCCAGGCCGTCGGTTCCCGGCAGCAGGCAGGCCGCCAGGATCAGCGCGTCGCCGACGAGCAGCAGGGAGCCGATCCGGCCGACGGTGGACCGGGCCGCGACCGCACCCAGCAGCCCGGTCAGGGTAATGGCGACGCACACCGCCAGCAGCCCGTGCGGCGCGCCGATTTCGGGTACCGCCCACACCGCCAGCGCGACCAGCGCCAGTCTCGCCACCAGCCACGCCGCATCACCGGTTCCGCGCCGCCAAGGCGCTCCGGCGATGCCGCGCCGAACCAGCACGACCTGAAGCCCGAGCTGCAGTACCGAGCCGGCCAGTCCGACCAAGCAACGCTGCCCGCCACCATCCCGGGCAGCTGCGACCGACGCCACCAGCAGGCAGCCCGACAACAACAGCGCGTGCAGGGCCAGCCGGCGCGGCCACTCGTTGTCGGCCACCGGGCGCACGAACAACAAGGACAACAGCAGCAGGCCATCCGGCAGCAGCAGGACGCTCATCAAGCGTGGCGCCCGAGCAGGAGCAGCAGCGGAGCCAGCAGCCCGAGCAGCACCGACAACCCCGCCATCCGCCGCCGCGCCGCCACGGTGCCGGCAAGGCCGCGTGCCACACCAAGCAGGATGCCGCCGCCGACCAGCCGCATCGCCCAGAACAGCAGCCCCAGCAGCCAGTGCAGCGGCCCCGACTGCGCGACCGGCACCGTGCCCGGCAGCGCCAGCGCGGTGAGCAGGTCGATCCACACCACCGCCTGCACCATGCACTGCAGCCGGAACAGCGCGAGGTCGGGCCCGGACAACGGTTCAGACAGCGCGGCCTCGCCGCCGCCCGCCGACAGCGCCGCCAGTCCCAGGCAGGCGGCCGGCAGCAATCCCGCCCCTGGCTGCGGGTCGGACAACAGGTGCTGCAGCCCGGTGCTACCGGTGGCGGAGAACAGCGCCACCAGCCCGAGCGCGCAGCCGGGTACCGCCAGCACCAGTCCGACGACGGCGGACACGGCGGCCAAGCCGGGCAATGCCACGCCCGCGTCCCAGGCGCCCAGCAGGAGCGGCACCCTCGCCAGGTCAGCCCACGGCGCGGTCGGCAACCCGGACGCGAAGGACGGCACCAGTGCTGCCGCCGACAACGCCGCCGACAGCGACAACAGCGGCACCGCCGCGGACAAACGCGACGCGGCACCAGCCCGCACCGGCTGCTTCCGCATCGTGGCGCGCAAGGTTGCCCACGACGTGGTCCAAGATCGAACCATCTCCGCCAACGCGTCCGGACCGGACCGGCGCCGGCCGGACAACAGCTCGGCCATGCCGTCCGACAACGGCGGAAGCAGCGGCGCCACCGCGACCGTCAGCGCCAGGTGCAGCAGCAGCGCAGCGGTTCCCAGAAGCAGGACCGGCAGCAGGCTCATGACGGGGGATGCCGCAACGACCACGCCAGCACGACCGCGAGCAGCGCCAGCGCCAGCACGCCGCCGCGACGCTGCAGCACCCCGGACAGCCTCACGCTCGCACGTTGCGACCAAACCAGGATGCGCCGCAGCCCTCGCCGCGACAGGAAGGCCGTTGCCCCGCCTCGGACGGGCCACGCTCCGCCACCAAGCGCCGCCCGGAGTGCTAGCGGCAATGCTGCCGCACCCACCTGCGTCGCCGGGTCGCCGAACGGCAGCCAGGACGGCGGGGGCGGCGCGCCGCCTTCCCAGGACGGGGCATAGCGGACCGGCCGCCCCAACAGGAAGCCGCCGGCACGGCGCAGGAGCCACACCAGCAGCAGTCCCGAAAGCAGCAGCGGCAACGGCGACAGGCTGGCGCTGCCGCCGGGGGCCACAAGCCGGAACACGGGAAGATCAGCGCCGGCGGCATCGGACGCCAGCGCCAGCCGCAAGGGCGCCAGCAGGCGCAGCCACCCGCCTGGCAGCAGCCCGACCAGAAGCGGCAACAACAGCAGCGCGCACGTTGCCCGCACCAGTACCGGCGGGATGTCGAGCGCCGCAGCACCGCGCGGCGTCCGCGGCCGCCCAAGCACCGCGACCGAGGCCAGGCGAAGCCAGCCGGCGAGGCACAAGGCGGCCGCCACCAGCATGGCCAGGACGGCCAGCGGCATCAGCACCGCGAGCCAGCCGCCCAGGCGGCTCATCGCCAGGGTGTCCTGGAACAGCAGCCACAGCCCGGCGAACACCCCGCCCGGCAACAGGAAGCCGAGCAGCGACGCACAGGCGCCCGCCAACAGCGACGCGCGCGGCATCGACTGCGCCAACCCACCCAGCCGCCCCAGCGCGCCGGCTCCCGCTTCCGCCTCCATCGCCCGCGCCAGGACCAGCGCGCCCATCCCGCCCAGGACCTGCATCGGCAACAACAGCAGCATCGCGTCCAGGGCGTTGCCTGCCAGGATCGGCAGGTCGTCGGCGCGCGCGAGAAGGCAAAGCCCGACCGCCGCCGCCATCAGCCCGGTCGGCACCGACACCAGCCGCCCGACCGACATGCGAAGCCGGCCCTGGTGCAACGCCGCGACCCCGGCCTCCAGGGCTCCTGCCAACCCGATCACGACCAGCACGGCACCCGGACCCGCCGGCGCCCCCGCTCCGGGCAGGTCAAGCAGAAGGCGCAGAAGCAGGAACAATCCGAGCAGGCTTGCCAGCCCCGAGGCCCAGGCCGGCGCCAGGGCCTGCATCCGCCGGTGCCAATTGTGACAGGGCCAGATCCCAAGCAGCGGCGTCGACGCGGCGATTGTCAGCAGCGGAAGCAGCACCGAGCCGACCGAGGCCGGCTGGCCGACGACGCCGCGCAGCCTGGCGAAGCCCGCGTCGCCCAGCAGCAACCCAGACGGCGTGGTCACGCCAAGCAGCAGGGCGCAGGCGCCGAGCAAGGCAGCGCTGGCGAACAGAACGCTTCGCCCGGTGCCGAGCCCGCCGGCGCTGCGGGCAAGAGCCGTCATGGTCAGGATGCCGCCGAGCGCCAGCAGGAACGCGTCCCCCGACAGCATCGCCAGCACCGCACCGGACAAGCCGATGCGCAGCCAGCCGCGCTCGCACATGCCGGGCTGGACCGCCGTTTCGACAAAACCGGCGGCCACGAAGCCGAGCAACAGGAACAAGGCGGAAAGCTGATCGATCTGGATACCGCCGCCGCCGGCGAACCCGACCGCAACCGGCACCGCCGAGGTTTGTCCGTCCAGCAGGGCCAGCAGGGACAATGCCGCGCCGAGCATCGGCAGCAGCGACAAGGAGGTGCGACCTGCGGACGCACCTGGCCGGCGGAGCAGGCTGACAGCCCCCGACACGGCAAGAACGGCAAGCACCAGAACCAGGCCGATCAGGATCAGAAGGCTCAGGCTGGCCTCCCGTGGCTGGCTGGTGTCGGTCCGACGGCGCACAAGCTAGCGCCGCCGCCGCTACCCGGCCAGTGCCGTTGCGGAACGGCAATGCCCGCCAACCGCGCCTACAGCATGTCGAGCGGCACCTTCGCATCCGGCGGCGGAAAAGCCCGATCGAGCTCCGCCAGGTCGTCCGGCCCCAACGCCAGGGCGGCGGCGGCGCGGTTCTCGCGCAGGTGCGCGGGGTCGCCGGCCTTGGGAATGCTGATGACGTTCGGCAGCCGCAGGGTCCAGGCCAGGGCGACCTGCGCCGGGGTGACGCCGAGGCGCGAGGCGACGCGCGCCAGCACCGGGTGCCGCAACAGTTGCCCGCCCTGCCCGACCGGCGAGTACGCCATCAACGGGATGCCCTGCCGCACCGAATAGTTCATGAGGTCGTGCTCGATGCCGCGATGCTCGAGGTTGTAGAGCACCTGGTCGGTGGCGCAGCCGCGTGGCCGGGCGATGCCGCCCAACCCGGCCATGTCGTCGACGTCGAAGTTCGACACGCCCCATTCGCCAATCAGGCCCTGCGCGCGAAGCGCTTCGAACGCCTCGATGGTCTCGCCAAGCGGCGTGGAGCCGCGCCAGTGCAGCAGGTAGATGTCGATCCGCTCGATGCCGAGACGCTTCAGGCTGTCCCGGCAGGCCTTGGGGATGCCGGCCCGGGTGGCGTGCGACGGCAGCACCTTGGTCACCAGCGTGACCTGGTCGCGCTGCCCGCCGATCGCTTCCCCGACCAGCGACTCGGCCGCCCCGTCGGCATACATCTCGGCCGTGTCGATCAGGGTCATGCCGAGCTCGATGCCGGCGCGCAGGCTGTCGATCTCGGCGCGGCGCCGCGAACGGTCCTCACCCATGCGCCACGTGCCCTGCCCCAGGCTCGGCACATGGCTTCCGTCCGGCAGCCTGACCGGGCGGAGCGCCGTGGCCACCTGGGTCACTTTCCCGCGTTCTCGACCGTGGAGCGGTCCGAGTTCGGGCTGGCGGCCGAGTCGCTGTTGTTCGCGTCGGGAATGCCGTTGGTCATGCCCGGCCCGTTGAGATGGGGGTCGGCGGCGGGTGCGGGGCCGGCCGGCTTGTCGTTGTCGCTCCGCGTGCCCGTGTTCGGCGTGTCGGCCATGGCTTTCGCCTCCTCTTCCGGTTCAACGAGTCAAGTCCGCATGGCCCGTCCGGTTGCGGGCAGCGGTTGCGTCACGTCCGGACCGTTTCGGTATCGTGCGCGCGTGCGCCGGCATCACCGGGCACGGATCCAGCCCTTGGGCTCCTGCTTCCAGTAGGCGAGGGCATGGCCGAGCGCCTTTGCTTCCGTCCATCGGCTGCGGGCTTCTGCGACTGCACGGTCGTCGTTGCCGTCGAACAGGTCGAAGACGCGCACGAACCGACCGGCATCCGCCGCGCGTACGCCGTCCAGGAGGAACAGGAACGTCGCGTCGTTCGGCACCTCGGCATCGGCTGTGATCCACACCGGCTGTATCGCGGCCTCGCCCATGCGCCCGGTGCCGTGCGGAAGCCAGACCGGCTCCGGCATCCGCCACAGCGCCGCATCGACCGCCTCCACCCTGTTCTCGTCCGCGCAACGCACCAGCGCCCGGTGGCCGCCCTGCAGCGTCCGGTCGAGAAGCGGCGCCAGCGCCTCCTCGGCGCCCGACCGGGTGAGGTGGTAGAAGCCGATCTCCGTCACGACGCGGCACTCGCCGCCCGGTTACTTGCCGCTCGGGCGCTGGGCCTGCGGCACCGGCCACAATCGGAGCGGCGGCAAGAACTTCCGCCGCCGTTCCGGTGTTGTTCCGGAACGATCACGCCGCCGGCCGGCAAACATGCCGCATCAGGAGCCACAAACACGTGTCCAGTCCCGTTCGACGTCCCACGGTTCTTTCCTGCCTGGTCCTGACCGGCCTGTTGTTCGCCGGCACGGCCTCCGCGCGTTCCGGCCAGCAGGCGGCGCCGGACTCGGAAGTCACGTCCGGCCAGAAGGTGACCGGCCACACCAGCACGCAGAAGGACAGCGCGGTCAACACCAGCCCGGAACAGCCCGCGCCGGCGGTGCGGCAGAAGGTGCTGCCCTACCAACACCTGCGTACCTTCCGCAACCAAGCGCGGGAACAGGTAGCGCCGGCACCGGACGCCCCGGTGAAGCCCGGTACCAACGTCCAGCCCGGACAGGACACGCCGAAGCCGAACGGCGGCTGAACCGCCGGCACACCCGGCCGGCGCTGCATCTGCCGCATAAACAGGGGGATGAGCCGTTTCGTCCGCCGTGTGACGCCTTGCCGGCTCAACCCACGACCGCGGCGGGAACGCCAAGCCGCTACAACCGCCAGCCTTGGTGCCAAG
>CAXSHC010000050.1:0-11861 GCA_964236745.1 uncultured Acetobacteraceae bacterium | reverse complement strand
TGTTCCAGTCGCTGAAGACGGTGCCGGCCGACCTGGAGGAAGTGTCGCGCGGCT
The DNA here is from genome assembly GCA_964236745.1 of uncultured Acetobacteraceae bacterium. Classification (GTDB taxonomy): domain Bacteria; phylum Pseudomonadota; class Alphaproteobacteria; order Acetobacterales; family Acetobacteraceae; genus Lichenicola. The sequence continues at coordinate 11,807 of CAXSHC010000050.1, read as the reverse complement.
TCGGCCTGTCCGCCTGGCAGCGCTTCTGGCGGCTGGAGGTGCCTTATGCCATGCCCGGTCTGGTGTGGAACGCCATGATGTCCATGTCAGGCGGCTGGTTCATGCTGGTGGCGGCGGAAGCCTTCACTGTGGGCGGCACCACCGTCACCCTGCCCGGCATCGGCTCGTTCATCTCGGCGGCGATCGGGCACCGGAACCTGTTCGCCGTGTTCGAGGCGATCCTGACCATGCTGGTGGTGATCCTGCTTTATGACCAGCTGCTGTTCCGGCCGCTAGTGGCGTGGTCGGCCCGGTTCCGCTTCGAGACCACCGCGGGGGCCGTGGCCGAGGATCCGTGGATGCTGGCCCTGCTCCGCCGCACCCGCCTGCTGAACCGCGCCAGCCGCTTGTTCGGCGACATGCTGACCATGGTCGGCGGCCTGCCGCTCGGCCCGCGGCCGTCGGCGCAGCGCCGCATCCTGGTGCCGAGGCGCCTCGGCGACGGGATCTGGTTCTCGCTGCTGGTGCTGTTCGCGATCGTCGCCGCCTGGCAGGTGGCGCTGTATGCCCGCGCCAACTTCAGCGCGGCCGAGATCGGCCACGTCGTGCTGCTCGGCTGCTACACCCTGACCCGCGTGGTGCTGATGATCGTGCTGGCGACGGTGGTGTGGGTGCCGGTCGGCGTCTGGCTCGGCCTGCGCCCGATCTGGGCGCGCCGGGCGCAGCCGGTGGCGCAGTTCATGGCGGCGTTCCCGGCCAACCTGTTCTACCCGATCTTCGTGATCGTCATCGTGCACTTCCACCTCAGCAGCAACGTGTGGCTGACGCCGCTGATGATCCTGGGCACGCAATGGTACATCCTGTTCAACGTGATCGCTGGCACCGCGGCATTTCCCGGCGACCTGCTGGAAGCGGCCCGCAACTTCCAGATCAACGGCTGGCGCTGGTGGCTGCGCGTCATGCTGCCAGGCATCTTCCCGTACTACGTCACCGGCGCGTTGACCGCCTCGGGGGGCGCCTGGAACGCCGCCATCGTGTCGGAGATCGCCAGCTGGGGCAGCACCACCCTGACCGCGTCGGGGCTCGGCAGCTACATCACCCAGGCGACCAGCGCCGGCGCAACCGCCCGGGTGGCGCTGGGCGTGGTGGTGATGTCGTTGTTCGTGGTGGTGTTCAACCGGCTGGTGTGGCGCCCGATGTACGCGTTCGCGGCCCGACGCCTCACCTTTGCCTGAGGACATGACGATGGACATCACGCCTCAGCTCCTGAGCGAGCCGCCGGCCGCCGCCAACGAGCTGATCCGGATACGCAACTGCCGGCAGTCGTACCACAAGGAAAGCAGCGCCGACCTGGTGGTGCTGGACGACGTCGACCTGACCCTGACCGCAGGCGAGATCGTCGGGCTGCTTGGCCGCTCCGGCTCCGGCAAGTCCACCCTGCTGCGCATCGCGTCGGGCCTGCTCCGCCCGACCGCCGGCGAGGTGACCTGGCGTGGCATGCCGCTGCGCGGGCCGGCCCCCGGCGTCGCCATGGTGTTCCAAAGCTTCGCCTTGTTCCCCTGGCTCACCGTGCAGGCCAATGTCGAGCTCGGCCTGGAAGCCAAGGGGGTGGCGCGTGCCGAGCGCGAGCGGCTGGCCGAGGAGGCGATCGACCTGATCGGCCTCGGCGGCTACGAGAACGCGTATCCGAAGGAGCTGTCCGGCGGCATGCGCCAGCGCGTCGGCCTGGCGCGCGCGCTGGTGGTGCATCCCGACCTGCTGCTGATGGACGAGCCGTTCTCCGCGCTGGACGTGCTGACGGCCGAGAACCTGCGCACCGACCTGATCGAGCTGTGGTCGGAAAAGAAGCTGCCGGTGAAGGCGGTGCTGATCGTGACCCACAACATCGAGGAAAGCGTGCTGATGTGCGACCGCATCCTCGTGTTCTCCTCCAACCCCGGGCGCGTGGCGCACGAGCTGACGGTGCCGTTCCCGCATCCGCGCAACCGGCACGATCCGGCCTTCCGCTTGTTCGTGGACCGCATCTACGGGCTGATGACCAGGCGCGAAACACCCGCCATCGACGCTGCCGCCGCCAAGCCGGGCTCCGCCTTCAACCAGGCGCTGCCGGAGCTACCGATGAACCTGATGGCCGGCCTGATGGAAACCCTGGCCGAGCAGCCGTACAGCGGCCGTGCCGACCTGCCGCTCCTGGCCGGCTCCCTGCAACTCGAGCTGGACGACCTGCTGCCGCTGGGCGAAAGCCTGCAGATGCTCAAGTTCGCCGAGCTCGAGGAGGGTGACATACGCCTCACCGCCGACGGCCTGCGCTTCGTGCAGGGCGAGCTGGACGAGCGCAAGCGCATCCTGGGCGCCAGCCTGATGAAGAATTTGGCGGTGGTGCCGGCGATCCGTCAGGTTTTGGACGAGCGCTGGAACCACCGGTCCCGCGCCGAACGCTTCCGCGACGAGCTCGAGGTCCACATGTCGCCTGACTATGCGCGCCAGACCCTGCAGACGGTGATCGGCTGGGCGCGCTATGCCGAGCTGTTCGACTTCGACGAGGAAGCCGACCAGTTCTTTCTCGACGAGGACGACGACTGAGGAGCGATCAGCCGGCGCGTCGTTCCGCGTCCGGACGGCGCAGACGAGCGGCGAACTCCTTGCGGAACTTGGCCACCTTGGGCGCGATCACCACGCGGCAGTAGCCGGCGCCGGGATGCAGGGCGAAGTAGTCGTGGTGCTCGGCTTCTGCCGGATGGAACGCCGGCAGCGGCGTGATCTCGGTCACGATCGGCCCGTCCCAGATCCCGGCCGACGCGATCTCCCGCGCCACCGCCTGCGCCGCGTCGCGCTCGGCATCGGAACCGGTGAAGATCACCGAGCGGTACTGGGTTCCGACATCCGCGCCCTGGCGGTTGAGGGTGGTCGGGTCGTGGATGGTGAAGAACACCCGCAGCAGGTCGTCGTAGGACAGCACCGACGGGTCAAAGCTCACCCGCACCACCTCGGCGTGGCCGGTACGGCCGCTGCACACCTGCTCGTAGGACGGGTTGGGCGTGCTGCCGCCGGCATAGCCGGACAACACCTGCGACACCCCGTTCAGGTCCTTGAACACCGCTTCGAGGCACCAGAAGCAGCCGCCACCGAGCACGGCGGTCACGGAATGCGTGGCCGAACCTGACGCGGCGGAAGGAAGGTCGGGCATATCGTTGCCTTTCATGGGCTGGATTCGGCGAACGGTCTGGATTGTTCGGCCTGGAATGGCGAAGCTGAGATGGCGATGCGATAAGCAGGTGGAAACCCCCGCGAGGAGGATCGACGATGTCGGTCCTGCAACCGAATCCAGGGTCATGACGATCTGGCCGCAGCGGCGCGCCGCCATCACAGGAGAAAACGAGGATGTCCGACAACCCGCTCGAAGACGATCCCGCCCGGGACGCGCGCATCAAGGAACGCGCTTATCACCTGTGGAAGGCCGATGGCGGCCCGCATGGCCGCCACGACGAATACTGGGAGCGGGCTAGCGAGCTGACGCGCATGGAGGATGCCGGACGGCCCGGGCAGCTGCCGAACCCGACCACGCAGCCGGGCTTCGATCCCACCGCGACCGAGCCGGTGGAGGAAGCCTTTATCCAGGAGAACCTCGGCGAGTTTCCGGATCGGTTCGCCGACCAGGGCGAAAGCCAGCCGACGCCAAAGGTGAAGCCTGCCGCGCGCGCCAAGGCGGCCGAGGACGGCCCGCCCACCGGCGCGGCCGGCCGGAACAAGCCGATGCCCGCGGCCAAGTCCGCGCCGGCAAGTGAATCCGTCGCCAAGCCGACGCCGGCCGCAAAGTCCGGAGCTGCGAAACCTGAGGCAACCAAGCCGGAGAGCGCCAAGTTGGCAGCACCTGCTGCAACGCCGAAGGTGCGCAAGCCGAAGAGCTGACGGCCCTACTTGGGGACGACCACGGCGGATCCGTCCGGCGTGGTCGTCGGCGGCCGTATCACCGGGGTGCTCTGCGCGGGCATGCTGGGCGGCTTGATCCTCATGCCGGGGTCGATCCCGCGATTGGGGACCACAACTGCCCGCATGCGCTGGTTTCCCGCATGGGATGGCGCCGCCATCTGGCCAGCAGTTGCCTGGCCACCCGCGGTCTGGGCCACACCTGGCAACGACGCCCCCGCACAGACGGCGCACGCCATGAGGGCGACGAGAAAGCGCTTGTTCGTTCTGCCAGGCATGACCACCCTCCGCTCGATGTTGGTCCAACGAGGCGCCGCACCGACGGTTCCGGCACCCGGCGGGCACGCTCTGGATGGCCTCGCGGCGGACGGGGGCCGTGTTGCCCCAAACTGAGTCTGTCCTATCCTAGAAGCTGCCGCGCAGGCGCTCTGGAATACGCCATAGCGAGTCGCCGCTCAGGTGCAGGTCGATCCGGTAGAGCGCATGGTCGCGGCCGGCGGTGCTTTGAATCACTTGGTCCTGCCACGTCGACAGCATCGGGTCGTCCGCCAGCAGCGTGGCGCCTTCCCGCTTCGGCAGCCCCGCCATCGCCCGCAGCATGCCTTCCCAGTGCCCGTCCGGCATGCGCTGGTGCGATCCCGCCTCGGGCGTCACCCAGGGCTGGTTCCTGGTGCGGTGCAGACGCAGCAGGCCGGACGGCAGGTCGGCGTAGCGCAGGTGGAACAGGAACAACGGTTCGAAGCGCGGCACGTCGTCGATGCAGTGGAACCCCGGCGCCCATGCCACGCGGCGCCGGATCATCACCGGCTTGCACATGGCGCTGCTGGTGCGCAGCCAGTTGCGCTGGCTCGTGACCGGCTGCTCCCAGTCGAGCGCCGGCTCCTCGTCAGGCAGGTGGATCACGTCGAAGCCCGTCGCAGTCACCACGGCGTCGCGGTCCAGCGACGACGCCAGTTCCACGAGCGAGCCGTGCGCCGCCGGATCGGCCACCAGCAGCTCGTCGACGTCGGTGTAGATCACAGCCTCATACCAGTTCAGCAGGGAGGCGCAGAAGTCGGACACGAACCCGCAGCGGCGCGTGTCGTCCTGCGGTGAGCGGGGGATGCGCAACGCTCCCGCCTGCCCCAGCGCCCCAGGTCCGGTGCTGCCGTCGTCGCTACCGTGATCGAGCACGAAGCAGTTCGCAGCACCGGCCTGCGCCCCGTAGTGGCGCAGCCAGATGGGCAGGAACACCGCCTCGTTGTAGACCATGGTGACGATGGCGAGCGGCGCTTTCATGACGACGGTGTATCCCCGTTCGCTGCCGGACTGAATGCCTCACCGCTTGCGACAGGCACTTGAACCGCCCGCTCCGGTCCTCCATACGATGACCGCATGGCAACCATGCAACGGTTCGGCCCCCTCGTCGCCCTTCTGTTTGTGGTCGTGCCCGGCGCCAGCGGACGCGACGCGGTATGAGCACCACGGCCGGAGCCCAGGGTGCCGCCAGGCCGCGGGTCGGGCGTCTCGGCCTGCGCAAGACCCTGGCGCAGATCGAGGCAGAAACCCACTCGCATGGCCTGAAGCGCAGCCTCGGCGCGCTCAACCTGACCATGCTCGGCATCGGCTCCACCATCGGCGCCGGCATCTATGTCATGACCGGCGCTGCCGCCGCGAACTATGCCGGACCGGCGATCCTGCTTTCGTTCCTGGTCGCCTGCCTCGCCTGCGTGTTCACCGCCCTGTCCTATGGCGAGCTGGCTTCCACCATGCCGGTCAGCGGCTCGGCCTACACCTATGCCTATGCTTCCATGGGGGAGATCGCCGCCTGGGTGGTCGGCTGGCTGCTTCTGCTGGAATACGGCATTAGCTGCGCCGGCGTCGCGTCCGGATTTTCCGGCTACGCCACCAGCCTGCTGCACGATTTCGGCGTCAACATTCCCGCCTGGTACTCGACCTCGTTCGTCCAGACCCTACCCGGCCCGCACGGCACCACCCTGCTCGACATTGGACACGGCATGAACCTGGTGGGCGCCTTCGCGTCCGTGATCGTGACCGTGCTGCTGGTGATCGGCGTGCAGGAATCCGCCACCGTCAACAGCGTCATCGTGGTGCTCAAGGTGTCGGTGCTTCTGGTGTTCGTGGCACTCGGCATCTCCGCCATCCATCCCGCCAACTGGACCCCGTTCATCCCTGCCAACCAAGGCGGCTTCCGCTACGGCATTCCGGGGATCTTCCGCGCCGCCTCGGTGATCTTCTTCGCCTATGTCGGCTTTGAAGCGGTCTCGACCGCCAGCGCAGAGGCCGTGAACCCAAAGCGCGACGTGCCGGTCGGCATCATCACCTCGCTCGGCATCTGCACCGTGATCTATGTGTGCGTGGCCGCGGTGATGACCGGGGTGGTGCCCTACAAGCAGCTTGGCGTGGCCGACCCGCTGGCGATCGCGGTGGACGCCATGCACCAGCGCTGGTTGGCACTGTTCGTCAAGATCGGCGCCGTGACCGGCCTGTGCTCGGTGATGCTGGTGCTGCAGTACGGGCAGAGCCGCATCTTCTTCACCATCGCCCGCGACGGGCTGCTGCCGCGCGTGTTCTGCGTGCTGCATCCCCGCTTCCGCACCCCGTGGCTCGGCACCATCCTGCTGGGCCTGGGCGTCGCCTTCGCCACGGCGATGCTGCCGATCGACATCATCAGCGACCTGGTCAGCCTCGGCACCACCACCGCGTTCGGCATCGTCTGCTTCACCGTGATCTGGCAGCGCAACACCATTCCCGGCCTGAAGCCGCCGTTTCCGGTGCCGCTCGGGGCGCTGCGCTTACGCGGCGTGTGGCTCGGCATCGTGCCGATGCTGGGGATCCTGTTCGCGCTGGTGATGGCGGTGCCGCTGCTGATCGACATCGTGCGCGCGCTGCTGAACCACGACCCGATCCCGGCGATGCTGCTGCTCGGCTACGTGGTGATCGGCGCGCTGTGCTATCTGGTATACGGCTACCGTCACTCGCGGCTGGCGGCCGAAACCGCCGCCGCACGCTTTCTGGAACCGCCCGCATGCTGAACAAACGTATCATGCTGATCGTCAGCCTGATGATCGTGGGCTTCGTCATCGCCTCGATCAGCGTCTGGATATTGGCGTTCGACTTCAACTCCAGCAACGTTTCGGCCTGGACCGGACGCTGGCTGGCGGAACGGCTGCCGATCCTGATCGGCGTGCTGATGGTGGTGGCCGGCTTCAGGCTGTTGTCGGCGACGCGTGTGCCACGTCCGGCGAACGCGTTCGACGAGGACGACCCGGCACCCTGATCTAGCTTGGACCGGATCGGCTAGAGCGACTGCAGCACCGCCTCATATTCCGCCGGCACACCGCAGAAGGTGATCACCTGCTCCGGCACCACGTCGTAGTGGATACGCCGCCCGGCACGGATCAGGTGGTTGTAGAGCGGCGCCACGTACAGCTCCGGCAGCGTTGGGCTCCCGCGCTCCTGCGCCAGCGCCGAACGGAAGTCGCCGGCTCGCGCGAAGTGGTACAGCCCGTCGCAGCACAGGTCGGAGATCGGCTGCTTTTCCGTGGTGCGCGCCACCAGGGGCTCGCCGGCCCCGGCGTCGTCCGCCGGCCCGACATAGGACCAGTTCGCCCCTGCACCGCGGAACACCTCCAGGTAGCCGTCCGAGGTGCCGAACCAGGATGCCTGCGGGAAAGCGTAGCGGTCCCGGAACGTGTCGATGTTGAAGATCGTCACCGGCTCGTCGTCGCCGACCCCCGCTTCGCGCAGGCCGAGCTCGACGGTTTCCGCCTGCCCAGCGGTTTCCTGTTCCAGCATGGCGATCCGGGCATCGGCGATGCCGAGCCGCGCGCATTCGCGCCGCAGGAACTCCTCCGTGCCGGCGACATGGCGCGCGATGAACAGGAACGGCGTGTCGGGGAACAGGCCGGAGAAGCTGCCCACCGCATGCGCGAACACCGTGGTATCCCCCACCGGCAGCATGTACTTCGGCAGGGCATAGCCGGCCAGGGTGAAGCGGCGCGACAGGCCCGCCATCGGAATCACGATCATCGGGAACCTCAGAGCCTGGAATAAAGCCGCAGCGCGTTGGCGATGAACGCTGCCTGGCGGTCAGGACGGTCGGCGTGCAGCGGCAGCATGGACAGGAACAGCCCCACCGTGATCGCCCGCACGTCGCGCCCACCCGCCTGCAGCCCGTCCACCTCGAACTCCGACAACGCGTCCTGCAGCCAGCCATGGTGCGCGCTGGATTCGAAGCGGATCGAAAACGAGTATGGATCGGGTCGCTCCAGGGCATAGCGCCCGGCGACGATGTGGTCGTAGTGCCCGTGGATCGAGTGTGACAGCTTGGCCAGATCGTAACGCGTGTCGCCGAAAGTCGATCGCTGTCCGGCCTCGGTGTAGCCACGCGGATCGATCACGCTGATGCGCGCTGCACGCGAGTTATACAGGATGTTGCTGAAGCAGAAATCGCCGTGCATCACGTTGTCCGGGCGTCCGGAGCGCAGGTCGATCAGCTGCACCACCTCGTCCGCGATGCGACGCAGCGACGGCAGCGCCCGCCCGTCCAGCCGCGTTTCGCGGTCGATGTCAAACCCGGTTTCGGCGGCATAGCGCTCCAACCTGCTGCCGGTCTTGGCCACCGCAAGCTCGGTCAGGATCGCGTCGCCAGAGCCCTGGCCCTTGCACGCGGTACAGGCCTGCAGGAAGTCGTGGCAGGAGCGCAGGATGTTGGTCCAGCTGGCACGTCCGACCGAAGAGAACACGAACAACTCCGACAGCGTCGGCGCGCTGAACGGCCGCACCGGCGCCGGGATGGAGCCGAACCAGTTTGCTTCTGCCTGCATCTTGGCCGTATCCGCGCTCGACTTGCGCACGGTGAAGGCGTCGATGTGCAGCGTGTTGAACGAGCGCGCGGTGGTGATGGAGCGGCGCGAGCGGAAATAGGTCTGGATGTGGCCGAAATCGTACCAGGTCTCGACCGGCACGGCGCGAAGCGGCAGCTCGCGCGTGTACAGGTTGAGCCCGTCCACGAAGTCGCCGCGCGCGCGGGTGATGGCGCGCACCAGGGCGCGGCTGCTGCTGAACGAGAAGAAGCCGCACGCCACCGGACCGCCGCGGTCCTGGCTGCTGCCGGCGCCGATGTTATCGAGCCGGGTGACGCGGTCGTCGGCGACGGTGACCGCGGCCCAGGAATAGTCGTCGCCTTCCGCGTGCACGGCGATGAGGTCGCCGCCCTCGGTCGGCAGGTCCTCGATCAGGGTGTCGCCGTGCAGCACCTGCACCGGGCCCGCCGGCAGGTCGATGAAGTTGATCGCGTACACCACAGACTCGCCCAGCCGCAGCCCTTCCGGCACCCGCAGCAGGGAAACGTTGAGCTCCTCCAACCGGCGCAGGTCGTAGGCCTGCGGCATGAAGCGCTCGGGGATGGTCAGGTAGATCGGCAGATCGGTGCCGAGGCGCGCGACCTGCGCCTCGTACAGCCGCGCCACGCCCACCGGCAGGAACGCCGGCGGCACCTCGCCGAACTCGACCGACAGTTCCTGTCCGGGATAGGCGGCGGAGGTGATCAGGCGGTACCCTGCCACCGGCTCAGCCTTCCGGCCGGATCAGGGTCTCGATCTGCTCGCGCGACATGGACACGAACTCCGACGGATGCACCGCGCAGTCATCGACATAGAAGCCTTCGAGGCCGCACCACGGTTTGCCGACATAGATCTCGTCGTACGGGACCTCATGACGCTGCAGCCAGGCGATGATCACCGGCAGGGTGTTGGCGTTGATCTTGCCGACTGAACCCTCATAGGTCCGCATGTTGCGGGCGGTCTGGATGATGATCTCGTATCCGTCCGCCTTGTACTCGCGCAGCCGGGCCACCAGGGGCAGGTTCGGCTCCTTGTCGGGGTAGGACCGGGTTGCATCCGACACGGTCAGGGTGTCGTCAAGGTCGACCACCAAACGTTTCACGGGTTTTGTTCATCCTTCTGGCCGTGTCGGCACGCGCTGCAACCGTGGGTGAGGATACCATCACCGGTGCAACGGCAGCAATCGCGCCACGCCCGCGACCACGTCGGCCGCTTGGGGCCCGTCCGTCGCCCGGGCTGGCGGCGCCGGGGCTTGGCGGCGTCAGGGCTTGGCGGCGCGCTTTTCCGGCACGGAATCGTTTGCCGCCGCCGGCACGTCGTTCACCACCGAGCTGATGGTGTCGCGCAGCACCATCACCCGCACGCCGGTGGCGATCTCGACCTCAATCTCCGAGGCCCCCTCCTTCACCTTCTGCACCACGCCCACGATGCCGCCCGCGGTGACCACGCGGTCGCCGCGTCGAAGAGCTGCCAGCGTGGCCTTGAGCTGCTTCTGGCGCTGCTGCTGCGGCCGCATCAGCAGGAAGTAGAACACCCCGAACACCAGCACGATCGGCAGGATGCTGGCGAACTGCCCGAGCCCCCCGAGCGGGCCGGCGGCCTGCGCGGCAGCATCCTGGGCATAGGCGGAGGGGATCAGGACGTTCATGGTGCTTGCTTTATCCGAAGCGGGCGCGCCGCTTGCCGCCCGGTGCCGCGGACCATAGGTTTCGCCGCCCGTTCGCACAAGGAAACCTCCACCCCCCATGGACCCGGCCCTGCTGCCCCTGCTCCACCGCATCGCCGCCGCACTGGAGCGCCTGTCACCGCCGGAGCCGTCAGTGCTCGATACCGAAGCGGCGGACGCCTTCGTGTGGGCGCCGCGCACCGGCCGGCTCGACCCGGTGCACGAGGTGTCGGCGGTGCCGCTGCGCCTGCTTGCCGGCATCGACCGGCAGCGTGACCTGCTGCTGGAAAATACCGCGCGCTTCGCTGCCGGCCTGCCGGCCAACAACGCCATGCTCTGGGGCGCGCGCGGTACCGGCAAATCGTCGCTGGTCAAGGCGGTGCACGCGGCACTGCTCGCTGCATCGCCGGCCGATGCCCCGTCATTCCGCCGGCTCGCCCTGGTGGAGATCAACCGCGACGACCTGTCCTCGCTGCCGGTGCTGTTGGACCTACTGCGACAAGGGCCGCGCCGGTTCCTGTTGTTCTGCGACGACCTGTCATTCGAGCGCGAGGACGCCGACTACAAGGCCCTGAAATCGGTGCTGGACGGCGGCCTGCGCGGCCGACCGGCCAATGCCCTGTTCTATGCCACCAGCAACCGGCGCCACCTGATGCCGCGCGACATGATCGAGAACGAGCAGTCCACCGCCATCAGCCCGGCGGAAGCGATCGAGGAGAAGATCTCGCTGTCGGACCGCTTCGGCCTGTGGATCGGCTTCCACGGCATCGATCAGGCAACCTTTCTCGCCATGGTCGAGGGCTACGCCGCCGACCGCTCGCTCGGCGTGCCTGCGGAGCGGCTACGCGCGGAAGCGATCGCCTGGTCGGTCGGCCGCAGCGCGCGCTCGGGTCGAGTCGCCTGGCAGTTCGTCGAGGATCTTTCCGGCCGCCTCGGCATGGCCTGAGGAGGCCAGGCGACCGCCCCGCTCAGCGTGTCCGGTCGAGCGCGTCCAGGATCGCGCAGGCCGTCTGGTGCCAGGTGATCGGCCGGAAGCTGCGCCGCACCTCGTCCTGCCACGCGGCGAGCCCCGGCCGGTCCTCCAGGGTTTGGCGGATCACCCGTGCCGCGTCGTTCACGTCGAACGGGTCGAAGTAGCGCGCGAGCCGCCCGCCCGCTTCCGGCAGCGCGGTGGCATTGGATGCCACACAGGGCTTGCCCATCGCCAGGCTTTCGCTCACCGGCAGCCCCCAGCCCTCGTAGAAGGACGGGAACACGGTGAACAGGCAGCCGGCATACACCGTCCGCAGCTCGGCATCGTCGAGGCCCTCGATCACGTGCAGCCGCCCGCCCAGGTTGCGGCTGTTCTCGATCTGGCTCATCAGGTCCGACACCATCCAGCCGACCTT
>CAXSHC010000049.1:7121-11873 GCA_964236745.1 uncultured Acetobacteraceae bacterium | reverse complement strand
CGGTCCAGGCGGCCAGCTGCAGCCGGAACCCGGACAGCTCGGCATCGAGGATCTCCGCCCGGTCCTGCAACGCGAGGCCGCGCCCGGTCGCCTCGGTCCAGCAGCGATACGCGAAGCCCGGCGCTTCCCGCCCGGCGCGGCCGGTGCGCTGGGCGGCGGCGGCGCGGCTGACCCGCACGGTTTCCAGCCGCGTCAGGCCGCTGCCGGGATCCAGCCGAGGCACGCGACGCCAGCCGCCATCCACCACGATGCGCACGCCCGGCACGGTGAGCGAGGTTTCGGCGATGCTGGTCGCCAGCACCACGTGCCGGCGGCGTTCCGACGGCGCACGCGGCTGCAGCACCCGGTCCTGCTCGGCCGGCGGCAGCTCGCCGTGCAGCGGCAGCAGCTCGGCATCCACCCGCAGCGCTTCCAGCGCCTGCGCGGTACGCCGGATCTCGCCCACGCCCGGCAGAAACGCGAGCACGTCGCCTTCCGGATGAGTGTCGAGCGCCGCGCGCACGCTGCGGGCCACCGCGTCGGGCAGGTCGCGCAGGGCGGCGATGTCGCGCCCGGCGTGGCGCGTCTCGACCGGAAACATCCGGCCGGCACTTTCGATCACCGGGCCGTTCATCCGTTCCGACAGCGCCCGGGCGTCCGCGGTGGCAGACATCGCCACCAAGCGCAGCTCCGGCCGCAGCTGGCGCTGCAGGTCCAAGCAGAAGGCGAGCACGGTGTCCGCGTCCAAGCTGCGCTCGTGCACCTCGTCCAGCACCACGCAGGCGATCCCGTCCAGAAGCGGGCCCCCCAGCAGCCGGCGCAGCAGGATGCCCTCGGTGACCACCTCGATCCGGGTGCGCGCGGACACCGCCGCGTCGATCCGGGTGCGGTACCCGACCAAGCCGCCCGCTTCCTCGCCGATGAGGCTCGCCATGCGCTGCGCCGCCGCCCTGGCGGCGAGGCGCCTTGGTTCCAGCATCACGATGCGCCGGTTCCCGCACCATGGTTCTTCCAGCAGGGCCAGCGGCACCAGGGTGGTCTTGCCGGCGCCGGGCGGCGCCACCAGAACGGCGTTGGGGACCGTCCGGAGGCTGTCGAGCAGGGCCGGCAGCGCTTCGACGACCGGAAGATCGGGCAAGGGGCGGGAGATCATGGTGCCTGTATGAGGGCCTGGCGGATCGTGTCAAAAAGAAGGCTGCTGCCACGGAACAAGGAAACCCCGTTGATCGTCCGCTTCCGATACCTGGCCGTCCTGTGGTGCCTGTCCTGGCTGGTGCTGCTCCCCGGCCCGGCACGGGCTGCGGAAAGCGCCGTGGTGTCCACCGACCATGACCAGGCGACGCTGGTGACGGACCGGGACGGCTGGGCTGCCGGGCGACCACTCGGCGTCGGCCTGCGCCTCCGGCTGGCGCCGGGCTGGCACACCTACTGGTCCAACCCGGGCGATGCGGGCGAAGCGCCCACCGTGGCCGTGACCGCATCCGGCGGCGGCACCGGGCAGACCGGCAGCATCAACTGGCCGACGCCGAAGCGCCTGCCGGAAGGTCCGCTGATGAGCTACGCCTATACCGGCGACGTGCTGCTGCCGATGGTCCTGACGCCGCAGGAAGCGGGAAGCGGCGGCCCGATGGTGCTCAAGGCGACCGCGGACTGGCTCGCCTGCAGCAACGTGTGCGTGCCCGAGCACGCCGCCTTGTCGCTCACCCTGCCGGAAGGCGACGCTTCTTCGGCGCAGGCGCCGTTGTTCGCGGCCGCGCGCGCCGACACGCCGGTGGCGTCGCCGTTCGCCGCCCGCATCGCCGCAGACGGCACCTTCACCCTGCAGGGCGCCGGGCTGTCGCCGGCCTCCGTCGCGTCCGCCTCCTTGTTCCCGGCCGAGACCGGGGTGATCGACCAGGTGATGCCGCAGGCCGCACAGGTGCGGGACGGGCTGGTGACGATCCCGCTCCATCCCACCGCCTCGTTCAAGCCGGGCCGCCCGTTCGACGCGGTGGTGGTGCTGCGCGACCCGACCGGGCAGCAGCGCGCGCTGTCGGTCGAGGCGACGCCGGGCGGTCCCGGCCTGCCCGCGGTGGCGGCGCTGCCGCAGGCGCCGGCGATCCGCCACCCGGCGCTGGGGTTCGGCCGGATGATGCTTCTGGCGCTGGCGGGCGGGGTCGTGCTGAACCTGATGCCCTGCGTGTTTCCCGTGCTGGCGATGAAGGCGATGGCGCTGGGCCGGCTGTCCGGCATGGCGCGGCGCGAGCAGCGCTTGTCCGCCGTGTTCTACACCGCCGGCATCCTGCTCGCCTTCGGGGTCCTCGGCGGGCTGATGCTGGGCCTGCGCGCGGCCGGCTCCACCGTGGGCTGGGGGTTCCAGTTCCAGTCGCTGGCGTTCGTGGCCGGAACCTGCTGGCTGCTGTTCCTGGTCGGGCTGAACCTCGTGGGCGCGTTCGAGCTGGGCCTGCGCCTGGCCGGGACCGGGCAGGGCTGGGCCAGCCGCAACGGCCATGTCGGCGACTTCGCCACCGGCCTGCTCGCCGTGCTGGTGGCGACGCCCTGCACCGCGCCGTTCATGGGCGTCGCGATCGCGGGCGCGCTGGCCGCTCCCGCCGCGGCCGGGATGGCCGTGTTCCTGGCGATGGGGCTGGGGCTGGCGCTGCCCTACCTGGTGTTCGCGGGCGTGCCGCGCCTGGTGTCGCTGCTGCCCCGGCCCGGGTTGTGGATGGAGATCCTGAAGCAGGCCATGGCGTTCCCGATCTTCGCCGCCTGCGCCTGGCTTGCCTGGGTGGCCAGCATCGAGGGCGGCTCGGGCGGGCTGCTGGCGGTCGCGGTGGGCCTGGTGCTGCTGGGCACCGGCGCCTGGCTGTTCGGCTTGTCGCAGCGCATCGCCAGCGAGGCGGACGGTGCGGGCGGGGTGCGCCAGGCGCGGTTCTCGGGCTTCCTGGCCCTGGCCTTCCTGTTGGCGACCCTGGCGATGCTGCCCGGCCTGACCAGGACGCCGGACGGCACGCGGCAGGCGGCCGGGGATTCGGGCTGGCAGGACTTTTCCGACGCCTCCCTGGCCTCCCTGCGCGCAGCGCAACGGCCGGTGCTGGTGGACATGAGTGCTGCCTGGTGCGTGAGCTGCCTGGTCAACGAGCGGGTGGCATTCCGTTCCGACGCGGTGCAGGCGGCGTTCGCGTCGCATCGCGTCGCGCTGTTGAAGGGCGACTGGACCCTGCACGACGCCGTTATCACCCGCTTCCTGGCGGCGCACGACCGGGACGGCGTGCCGTTCTACATCTACTACCCGCCGGGCGGGGAAGGCCGGATCTGGCCGCAGATCCTGACTCCGAACCTCGTGCTCCGCGAGATCACGGGGCCGACCGGCTAGGACGGGTCTGCGCCGTCTGGACGCCGTCCAGACGCGCCGGACCCGCCGTCAATAACCGGGAGGCGTGGCGCCGGGATCGATCTGCGCAGGCTGGGACGGGCCGGCATCAGGCCCGGGATATGGCTGAGCGGAATAAGGCTGACCGGGATACGGCCGGGCAGGATAGCCCTGATTGGGGTCGGCCTGGTTGGGATAGCCCTGACCAGGATAGCCGGATCCGGAGGCGCCTGGGGTCACGGGCGCGGCCGGCGCCGTTCCCGGTGGCGGCTGCAGGAAGCCCGGCTGCGGCGACAACTGCAGCGGCGCCCCGGCACCCGGATCCGCCGCCGTCGGACCGGCCAGCGCGGCGCCGGAACCGGGGCCCGGACCCTGCACGGCACCGCCCGGAACGGTTTCCGACGACGGCGCCAGCTGCAGCGGCGCACCGACGGAAGGCGGCGTGGCCGAGCCGCTTCCGCCCGGCGTCAACGGCTGCTGCTCCACGCCCGCGGCGACGGGTGCCCCGGACGCGTCCACCATCCAGTCCGACAAGGTGCGTCGCAGCTGGAACTCGAACTCCACGTTCATGTCCTGCATCATCTGGGCGGTCAGGTTGTAGAGCTGGCCTTTCACGCCGTCGTTGTCGGTGCCGGATCCAGGCACGAACTGGCGCGACACGTGCGCCTCGGCATAGCCCGCATGGCCGCCGTTCCTGCCGATGATGTCGAGATGCACCGCGAGCGTGCCGTCCAAAGGGCCGCCGCCTTCGCCGGTGATGGAAGCCTGGTCGATGCTGAACACGGCCTTTCCGGAGCTGCCCGCGGCCACCAGCCGGTCCTGCGCCATGCGCCGCAGCGCCTGCTCCGGCGGCACCGGCGATTCCCCGGCCAGGTCGCCCGGCCCGGTCGGCGGGGGCGCGTGGTCCTCGATCCGGATCTCGCCGACGTTCAGCCGCAGCGGGGTCAGGTAGCCATAGGACAGCGGCCTGAACGCCTTCGCCTCGCCACCGCCTCCGCCGCATCCGGAAAGGAACAAGGTGGCCGTCAGCCCGGCCGCCAGGCCGAGGCTCCCGATCAGCTTCGCCATCAACCGTGACCGAGCCCAAGAAGCCGTTGCCACCAGTTCTGCCGGGGCGGCGTTGCCGACGGCACCAGCGGGGCGTGGGCGTATCGCGCTTCGTCGACGCCCGCCTGCTCGCGATAGGACGCGGCATAAACCGGCTCCGGTTCCGGCTGGTGTTCCGGCTGGGCCTCGTCCCGCACCGGCCTGGCGGCCGGCTCGGCATAGCCGTGGTACTGCGCGTCGGCCGGAACCGGCGGCGTCATCTCCGGCTCATGGGTCGGCAGGATGGGCTCCGCCGCGGCCGGCGCCGGCGGCACCGCGTCAACCGTGTTCCCGTACGGCGGCACGTCGTCCGGACGCGGCTCCGGCGCCGGCGC
>CAXSHC010000049.1:2583-7111 GCA_964236745.1 uncultured Acetobacteraceae bacterium | reverse complement strand
GAGTGTCGAGGTGAGCGGCATCCCCGCCTTTCTCGCCGCGGCCGGCGCCGGCGCGCGATGGTCGTCACGCGCCTGGGTGGCCGGCGGCTCGTCGAGGCCGTGCTGCGGCGGCGGGATGGGCTGCGCCAGCCCCGGTTCGAGCCCATGTGCTTCAGGCAGCATCACCGCGCGGTCGGTGTGCGTCGCATACCAGACGACCAGCTGCGTCAGCAGCACCAGCGTGTCCGGCCCCGGCGCGCTGCGGGCGAAGAACGCGCCGGTCGCCGGCACGTAGAGCTGGCGATCCGCGGCGTCCGGCCGTTCCAGCACGTAGTAGGCGATCCCGAGCCGCGGGTCGAAGTGACGCAGCGCGGTGCAGCCCGGCAGGTCCAGGTGCTCCTGGGACGAGGGCGCCGGCCGCAGCGCCGACGCGATCCAGGCTGGCGACAGGCTGACACCGTTGCGCCCATAGCCGCCGAGCTCGTCCAGCCGGTCCAGAAACACGGTCTCCGGCCTGCCGATCGTCCGGTCGACCGCCTCGATCATCAGCTCGTGCACCGACGCCGGCAGGAAGCCGTCGAACTCGTGCGCCGCCGCCGGGATGGCGGAGTACGGCGCCATCACGGACTCCTCGAACAGGCTGCGCACCAGCGGCTCGACATGGGCAAAGAAACGCGCCCGGTCCTCGGCGCGCAGGTGGACAATGGCGTTGCCGCGGAAGTCGAGCCCGTTGTCGAGCAGCCAGAAGGCGCTGGCGCCGCTGTCGTGGTCGAGCTCGAGGATGTGGAACGGCGCCAGTCCGGTCTGCAACCCGCGCGGATTCCATCCCGGGTTGAAGTGCGCCACGCTGTTGCCCTGCATGGTGATCGGGTAGCGCGCGCCATCGGCGTCGGCCACCTGGAAGATGCCGTCCATGAACGAGACCGGCCAAATCGGCACCTGAACCTCCCAGCGCAACAATCGTGCGGACGCTACAAACCTATGCCCTGTGCAGCAAGCGCAGGTTGCGGTCAGGAGCCCTGAACCGTTTCACGGGGAAAACGAAAATCCAGGGCGCAGAACTCGCAGGTCATGACGATGTCGCCGCCCACCTGCATGTGGTCCAGGTCCTCGGCCGGAAAGCCTTCCAGGATGCCGGCCAGCCTGGCGCGCGAGCAGCGGCAGCCATAGGCGAGCGCGCGCGGCAGGTCTGCCGCCACCCCCTGCTCGTGGAACAGCCGGTAAAGCAGCTGATCCGTGGACAAGGCGTCGTCGAGCAGCTCGTCCTCGCCCAGGGTGGCGGCCAGGGCCAGGGCGTTGGTCCAGGCTTCCGCGTCCGTGCGGTCCCGGTTGATCATGGCCCGGTCCAGCACGTCGTTGTCGAGCTCGGTGCCGGGCGCCAGGCCGCCCTCGGCCGCTATGCGCTCCAGCACCAGCGCGCCGGCGCGCCAGCCGGACGCGGTGTTGCGGCAGGCCAGCCGGACCTGGCACGCGTGCTGCTCGCTGGTCTCGAAGTAGTGCCCGGCCATGGCGCCCAGCGTGTCGCCCTCGATCGCGACGATGCCCTGGTGGCGCTCCATGTCGGCGCCCTGGTCGACGCTGAATGCCATGAAGCCGCTGCCCAGCAGCGCTCTCGCGCTTGGCGCCGGATCGGCGTCGAGCAGGGCCGCCAGCCGCTCCGGGTCGCTCCGGGCGTGGAACCGCAGCGCGCCCGACTCGGTGCAATCGGCCAGCATCATCGACACCGGCCCGTCGCCTTTGGCCTGCAGGCTGAACGAGCCGCGGAACTTCAACGCCGACGCGAGCCCCGCCACCAGCGCCAGCGCCTCGCCGGCCAGCCGGGTGACCGGCGCGGGATTGTCATGCCGGCTCAGCAGCGCGTCGGCGAGCGGACCCAGGCGCACCAGCCGGCCGCGCACCGGGCGTCCGGGCAGGAAGAACGGGGTGACGCCGCGCGGCACCACGATGTCGGGAACGTCCGGGCGGCTGGTGTCGAGAAAAGCGGGGGTGTGGACCATGCGGCCAAAATAGTGCGGCCCGACCCCGGCTGCCAGCGTCCTGCCGGTGCCATGGGTCAGGTGCGGCTGGTGATCTCCGCTTCCATCGCTTCCAGCGCCAGCTCGATCTGTTGCAGCAGCCCTGCCGGCACGCGCTGCCGGTCGCGTAGGGCGTCGATCAGGGTGCGGCGGCACCGGTCATGCGCCGCGTCCACGTCGCCGGGGCCGCGGGCACCGGCTAGGCAGTCGAGGTACGCGTTGCGCAGGCCCGCGAGCGCCGGCTCGGCCGGCAGCACGGCGAGGATCTCCTCCACGCTTCCCTCGACCCATCCCGGCGTGGCCGGCACATCCTCGGTGGTGGACGGGATCTCGGGATCGATGCCGATCGCAGCCATGCCGGTCTCCGCCGCCCCCGTCAGCCGACGGTGCCGGGTGCCGCGGTGGAAGCCCGCACCCAGTCGGCGCCGCCCAGCGCCCAGGCCAGCAGGGCCTTCTGCGCGTGCAGCCGGTTCTCGGCCTCGTCGAACACCACCGACCAGCGCCCCTCGATCACCTCGTCCGTGACCTCCTCGCCGCGATGGGCCGGCAGGCAGTGCATGAACAGGGCATCCGGCGCCGCTTCGGCCATCAGCTTCGCGTCCACCCGGAAGGCTTCCAGCCGGGCGTGCCGGCTGCTGGCGGGATCGTCCGACATGCTGGTCCAGGTGTCGGTGACGACGCATGCGGCGCCACGCACCCCTGCCCTTGGATCGTCCAGCAGCTCGATCCGGCCGGCGCCACCCTGCCGCGACGCCCAGTCCAGCACCTCCGGCTGCGGCCGGAGGTCGGGCGGGGTGGCGAGGCGCAAGGTGAAGCCGAAGCGCATGGCCGCCTCGATCCAGCTGGTGGCCACGTTGTTGCCGGCACCGCACCAAGCGATCGTGCGCCCGGCGACCGGGCCGCGATGCTCCTCGAAGGTCAGGATGTCGGCCAGCAGCTGCACCGGATGCGAGCCGCCGGTAAGCCCGTTGATCACCGGGATGGTGGCATGGGCCGCCAGCTCGCGCAGCTTGGCCGGGCTGTCTGTACGCAGCACCATGGCGTCCAGGAAGCGCGACAGCACCCGGCCGGTATCGGCAATGCTTTCCCCGCGGCCGAGCTGCATGTCGCGCGGGCTCAGCACCACCACGTCGCCGCCGAGCTGGCGCATCGCCACCTCGAACGACACCCGGGTGCGCGTGGACGGCTTTTCCAGCATCAGGCCCAGCGTTTGCCCGGACAAGGGGCGCGGCCCTTCGGCGGGCCGCCGGCTGCGCCGCTGCTCCTTCATCACCCGCGCCGTGTCGACGATGCGTCGCAGGGTCGCCGGAGGCAGGTCGCGCAGGTCGAGGAAATGCCGCGGGGATGCTGCCTCCCCGGCTGCCTCCCTGGGCGGCTCGCGCTGCGGAACGCTCACGATGCGGCCATCGCTGTCATCCGGTCCGCGCTCGCGCGCGGACGCACCCGCTCCGCCGACCGGGACAGGCGCTCGGCCGCGTCCAGGCATTCGGCGTCCGTCACCACCAGCGGCGGCACCAGCCGCAGCACGTCGTCGCCGGCGCCCACCGTGAGCATCTGTTCCGACAAGGCCGCCGCCTGCATCTCGGCCACCGGCACGCGGCACTTCAGCCCGAGCATCAGCCCCGACGCGGTGTCGTGCCCGCGCACGCATTCGAACACGTCGGGGCGCGACGCCACCAGCCGGTCCAGCGCGTCCGACAAGGTGCGACCGCGCGCCTGCACACCGTCCAGGAAGCCCGGCGACAGGAGAACGTCCAGCACCGCGTTGCCGGCGGCGCAAGCCAGCGGGTTGCCGCCAAAGGTGGTGCCGTGCGAGCCGGGGGACAGGTGGCGCGCCACCGCCTCGGTGGCCAGGATCGCGCCAAGCGGAAAGCCGCCGCCGATGCCCTTGGCGGTGGACACGACGTCGGGGCGTATCTCCGCCCATTCGTGCGCGAACAGCCGCCCGGTGCGACCCATGCCGCATTGCACCTCGTCCAGGCCGAGCAGCAGCCCGAACTCGTCGCACGCTGCACGCAGCTCGCGCAGGAAGCGCACGGTGGCGGCGTTCACCCCGCTTTCCCCCTGGATCGGCTCGATCATGATCCCGGCGGTTTCGGACCCGATCATGTCGCGAACCGCGTTCATGTTGTTGAGCGGCACGTGGTCGAAGCCGGGTGCCGGCTCGCCGAAGCCGGACAGGTACTTGGCGTTGCCGGTGGCCGACAGCATCGCCAGGGTGCGGCCGTGGAAGGCGCCGTCGAAGCAGATGATGCGCGTCCGCTCGCCGTGCCCGGTGGCGGCCTGGGCACGGCGCATCATCTTGACCATGCCCTCGTTCGCTTCCGCGCCCGAGTTGCAGAAGAACACGCTGTCCGCAAACGACGCGTCCACCAGGCGCTCGGCGAGGCGCTCGGCCTGCGGCACCCGGTACAGGTTGGACACATGCATCACCCGGGCCGCCTGCTCGGCGATCGCTGCCACCAAGTGCGGATGGCCGTGGCCCAGCGAGGAAGTGGCGATGCCGGCGCCGAAGTCGAGGAATCGTCGCCCGT
>CAXSHC010000049.1:0-2573 GCA_964236745.1 uncultured Acetobacteraceae bacterium | reverse complement strand
CAGGCGCCCTCGCCACGCACAAAGGCGAGGTCGGCACGGTTGTACGTCGGCATCAGCGAAGAAATCATCGTCGTGCTTTCTCCAGGCCACGCTGAAGATCCGGGCGTCCGGACCGGGAACCGGGGTGGACCAAGGACAATGCGGTGCCGCACAAGATCAAGTCAAACAACAGCGCTCCGGCACCGGCGGGTTCCGCCGGCACCCCTGCGGGCACATATTGGATACGATGCAGGACGCTCCCAGATCCGCCGCACCGTCAGCCGCCCGGTCGCGCCGCCGGTTTGGTCCTGGCGTGCCACCCGGGCCGGCTCCCACCGCCGCCGGGCTGCGGGAAGCCGCCCTTGCCCATCTCGCCCGCTTTTCCGCCACCGAGGCGGGCCTGGTGCGGGTGCTCGACCGGCGCGTGCTGCGCTGGAGCAGGCGGGCGCTGGAGTCCGGCTTGGCCCCGGATCAGGTGGAAGCGCTCGCCGTGTCCGGCAGGAAGGCGGCACGAACGGTCGCATCCGCCTTGGTGGGCGCCGGGGTGCTCGACGACGCCGCCTACGCCGAATCGCGGGCGCGCTCGCTCGGGCGCGGCGGTCGCTCGCGACGCGCGATCGAGGCGCACCTGCTGCAGCACGGCGTGGCACCGGAGCTGGTGCAGGCGGCCCTGCCGGAAGAACGCGACGCCGAGCTGGGCGCTGCCCTGATGCAGGCGCGCCGCCGCCGGATCGGCCCGTTCGCGTCGCCCGGCGAGGACAAGCCGGACGATCCCGCATCGCGCAACAAGGCGCTGGCGATGCTGGCCCGCGCCGGCTTCAGCCGGGACGTGGCGGAACGGGCGCTCAGCCTGGACCGCGAGGACGCGGAACAACGGGTGACGGCGCTACGTCGCGGCTGAGCTGCCCAATCAGCGCTTGCATGGATGAGCGGTCGGCGCCATGTCGACCGGATGATTATTGCCGCGCTCGGAGCGGCAGGAGAAGGTTGTCATGGGTAGCTTGAGCATCTGGCACTGGCTGATCGTGCTGGCGGTCGTCCTGCTTCTGTTTGGCGGCAGCAGCAAGATCAGCACCCTGATGGGTGACTTCGCCAAGGGCATCAAGTCGTTCAAGAAGAACATGGGCGAGGACGAGTCGATGGAGCACGGCCATTCCGCCGGCCTCAACCCGCCCGCGCCGATTCCGCCGCAGGTGGTGGCGCCCGGCCAGTCGACCCCAGCCTATCAGGCGCATGCGGCGCAGGTGCCGTATCCCGCCTCGACGCAGAACAATGCTTCCGGGTCGGTCCGCAACCCGGGCTGACATCTCGGGACGGGCGGGACCGCGATGGACCAACCGGCTGGGTTGGCCGGCACCTCGGCGGCTGATCTGCCCTGGGACTTTGCTGCGGCGGAGATCGTCGCAGTCGGCCGCCGGCTTGACCGCCATGGCTGGGTTCCTGCCACTGCCGGCAACCTGAGCCGGCGCCTGCTTGACGGCCGGATCGCCATCACCCGCAGCGGCGTCCATAAGGGTTTCCTGAGCGCCGGGGACGTGATCGAGGTCGATCTCGACGGCCGGGCCCTGAACCCGCTGCACCGTCCCAGCGCCGAAACCCTGCTGCACTGCCAAATCTACCGCGACCTGCCGGAAGGCGCGGTGCTGCACGGCCATTCGGTGGCGGCCACCGTGCTGTCACTGCACGCCCGCACGCCGGAGCTCGTGCTGTCCCCGGAGCTGCTGTTCTCCGGCTACGAGCTGCTCAAGGTGTTCGACGGGGCCACCCACGACACGACGCTGCGCCTGCCCGTGTTCGACAACGACCAGGACATCGCGCGGCTGAGCCGGGACGTGGCGCCGCACCTGGCCGAATGCCCGATGGGCTACCTGCTCCGCGGCCATGGTGTCTATGTCTGGGGCCGGGACATGGAGCAGGCGCTGGCGCGGCTGGAAGGGCTGGAGTTCCTGCTGGCCTGCGCGCTTGAACGATGCAAGCTGGAGCCGAACCGATGAGCCGCCTCACCGTCTACCACGAGAACACCCCGGAGCAGCCGATCCTGTGCACCGATCAGCCGGAAGAGATGGCGGAAGCGTTGCGGGCGATCGGGGTGCGGTTCGAGCGCTGGGACAGCCCGGTCACGTTGTCGCCGTCGGACGACGCCGACACCATCCTGGCCGCCTACCGTCCCTTCCTCGACCGGCTGATGGGCGACACCGGCGCCGGCACCGCCGACGTGATCAAGATCAATGCCGACACCCCGGACAAGCCAGCACTCCGGGCCAAGTTCCTGAGCGAGCACACCCACACCGAGGACGAAGTGCGCTTCTTCGTGCACGGCGAGGGCTCGTTCGTGCTGCACGTGGATGGCAAGGTGTTCAACGCCCATTGCGCTGCCGGCGACCTGATCGCGGTGCCGACCGGCATCCCGCACTGGTTCGACGCCGGCCCGGAACCGTTCGTGACCGCGCTGCGGGTGTTCACCGACACCACCGGCTGGGTCGCGCACTATACCGGTGACGCGATCGCCGATCGCTTCCCGGCGCGCTGAGGCGATCCTCCGGGTGCAGCCACCGCTCCTGGTCGTAACCGACATCGAGGGCACCACCACGCCG
>CAXSHC010000048.1:0-11987 GCA_964236745.1 uncultured Acetobacteraceae bacterium | reverse complement strand
GCTGCATCGTGCAGTACGGCGGGCAGACGCCGCTCAAGCTGAGCCAGTCGCTGGGAGCGGCCGGCATCCCGATCCTGGGCACGCCGGCGGACGCGATCGACCGCGCCGAGGACCGGGAACGGTTCGGGGCGATGCTGCGCACGCTGGGCCTGCGGCAGCCGGAGAACGGCATCGCCCGTTCCGCCGTTGAAGCCGAGGCAGTGGCCGAGCGCGTCGGCTATCCGGTGGTGATACGGCCGTCCTACGTGCTGGGCGGGCGGGCGATGGAGATCGTGTACGACCGCTCCAGCCTGCATCGCTACATGCGCGTGGCGTTGCAGCTGGCGGGCCCGGAGGTCGCGTCCGGCCCGGTGCTGATCGACCGCTACCTGAACGATGCGATCGAGGTGGACGTGGACTGCATCTGCGACGGCACCGACGTGTATGTCGCGGGCGTCATGGAGCACATCGAGGAGGCCGGGATCCATTCCGGCGACAGCGCCTGCTCGCTGCCGCCGTACTCGCTGTCGCCCGCCACCATCACCGAGCTGAAGGACCAGACGGAAGCGATGGCGCGCGAGCTCGGCATCGTCGGGCTGATGAACGTTCAATACGCCATCAAGGGCGATGCGATCTACGTGCTGGAGGTGAACCCGCGCGCCTCGCGCACCGTGCCGTTCGTGGCCAAGGCGACCGGGGTGCCGGTGGCCAAGATCGGCGCGCGGGTAATGGCGGGCGCCAAGCTGGCCGAGTTCAACCTCGATGACGACCGGCTGGCGGAGTTCCGCCTCGACGACCGCGCGATCGCGCCGCACGTCGCGGTCAAGGAGGCGGTGTTCCCGTTCGCCCGCTTCTCCAACGTGGACGTGATCCTGGGGCCGGAGATGCGCTCCACCGGCGAGGTGATCGGCCTTGATGCCAGCTTCGAGCGCGCCTTCGCCAAGGCGCAGCTCGGCGCCGGCGTGAAGCTGCCGCTGGCGGGCCAGGTGTTCCTGTCGGTGCGAAACGGCGACAAGCCGGCGATCGCGGCGCTGGCCCGCCGCCTCGTCGGCATGGGCTTCGCCCTGCTCGCGACGCGTGGCACCGCCGCCACCCTGCGCGAGGCCGGCATCGAGGCCGGCGTGGTGAACAAGGTGCTGGAGGGACGGCCGCATTGCGTGGATGCGATCCGTTCCGGCGACATACAGCTGGTGATCAACACCGCCGCCGGCGCGCAGTCGGTGGCCGACAGCTTCGACATCCGGCGAAGCGCGCTGACCAACGGCGTGCCACACTTCACCACCATCGCCGGCGCCCGTGCCGCCGTCTACGCCATAGCGGCCTTGCGGGCCGGGCCGCTTGAAGTCGCTCCCCTGCAGTCCTATTTTCATGGATCGTTCTGAGCGGACCCGGGCCTGCGGCGCCCCGGGTTCATTGCCCACGGGCGCTATATCCGTTTCGTGACACGATCATAGACTGAGGACCGCTTCGTTGCAGAAATTCCCCATGACCGGCCGCGGCCTGCAGCGCCTTGAGGAAGAACTCCGCAAGCTCAAGAGCGAGGAGCGGCCGGCCGTCATACGCGCCATCGCCGAGGCGCGCAGCCACGGCGACCTGTCGGAGAACGCGGAATACGACGCGGCGCGCGACCGGCAGTCGTTTGTCGAGGGCCGCATCAGCGAGCTCGAGGAGATCGTCTCGATGGTCGAGGTGATCGAGCCGCACACCTTGTCCGGCGACCACGTCAAGTTCGGCGCGCAGGTGCGGTTGGTGGACGAGGAGACCGACAAGGAAGTGTCGTACCAGATCGTCGGCGTGTACGAGGCCGACATCAAGTCGGGCCTGTTGTCGGTGTCCGCGCCGCTGGCGAAGTCGCTGATCGGCAAGAAGAAGGGCGACACCGTTTCGGTGCCGGCTCCGGGCGGCGACCGCACCTACGAGATCTTGTCCATCTCCTACGGCTAGCACCGTCATGATCGGGCTTGCCGAGGTGCGCGCGGCGCATGCGCGCATTGCATCCCGGGTGATACGCACGCCAAGCGTTCCCAGCCACGCGCTATCGCGCGCCACCGGTGCCGCCATTACCCTGAAGCTGGACAACCTCCAGGCAGTGGGCTCGTTCAAGGAGCGCGGAGCGGCCAACAAGCTCGCGTTGCTGGACGATGAGGAACGGCGTCGCGGCGTCATCACCGTGTCGGCCGGCAACCACGCGCAGGGCGTGGCGCGGCATGCCAACCTGCTCGGCATCGACGCCGTGATAGTTATGCCTCGCTTCACGCCCGCAGCCAAGGTCACGCGCACCGCCGCCTGGGGCGCCCGCGTGGTGCTGCACGGAACCAGCTTCGCCGAGGCCACCGCCCACGCCAACGCCCTGTGCGAGACCGAGGGTCGCGTGTTCGTACACCCTTACGACGACCTCGCGGTGATGGCCGGACAGGGCACCCTGGCGCTGGAGCTGCTGGAGGATGCCGGGCCGCTCGACGCGCTGGTGCTGCCGATCGGCGGCGGCGGCCTCATCTCCGGCAGCGCCGCTGTCGCCGCCGAACTCCATCCGGAGTTGGAGGTGATCGGCGTGCAGGTCGAGAACTACGCCTCCTTGTCCGCCTTTCCGGCGGGAGAGAGCATGCCCCCCGGCGGCGCCACCATAGCCGAGGGAATGGCGGTGCTGCAGGTCGGGCGGCTTCCCCTGGAACTGCTGCGCCGCCACGTCCGCCGCGTCGTGACCGTGTCCGAGCGCGCGGTCGAGGATGCCATCACCCTTCTGGCAGAGGGTGCCAAGCAGGTGTCGGAAGGCGCCGGCGCCGCGTCGCTGGCCGCCATCCTGTCCAACCGCGAGCTTTTCGCCGGGCGGCGGGTGGCGATCCCGATCTGCGGCGGCAACATCGACAGCCGCATTCTGGCCAACACCCTGCTGCGCTCCCTGCTCCGAGATGGAAGGCTGCTGCGTCTGGTGATGGAGATCCCCGACCGGCCGGGCGTGCTGGCGGACATCGCCAACACGATCGGCAGCCGCGGCGGCAACATCATCGAGGTGTCGCACCAGCGCTTGTTCGCCGCGCCCAGTGTGCAGGCGGCCGAACTGGAGGTTATGCTGGAAGCGCGCGACCCGCTCCACGCCGAGGAGATCGCCGACGCGTTGCGCGAAAGCTACATCGTTCGGCGTGCCTGAGCATCAGGCGCTCACGGCGCCAGGCTGACGTTCTCGTCCTCGACCGAGAAGCCGACCTTCAGCGTCACCTGGTAGTGCGCGACCTTGTTGTTCTCGATGTGGCCGCGCGTCTCGACCACCTGGAACCAGCGCATGTGACGCACCGTCTTGGCTGCCTTGTCGATCGCCGAGTTGATCGCGTCCTCCAGTCCGGTCTCCGACGAACCGACCAGCTCGACCACCCGATACACGTGATCCGTCATGACAGTTTCTCCTGCGGTTGCACACTGGGCCGGACGCGCGGAAGCGCTACCTGGTTCCGAACAGGCGGTCGCCGGCATCGCCCAGGCCGGGCCGTATGTAGCCGTGCCCGTCCAGTTCGCGGTCGATCGATGCGGTGACCACCGCCACCTCCGGATGGGCCGCGGCCAGGGCGGCGAGGCCTTCCGGGGCCGACAGGAGGCAGACAAAGGTGATGCGGACGGCACCCGCAGTCTTCAGCCGGCTCACCGCGGCGATCGCGGAATGGCCGGTGGCCAGCATTGGGTCCACCACGATGCAGCGACGCTCGGCCAGGTCCGCCGGCAGCCTGAGGTAGTACTCGACCGCTTCCAGCGTCGCGGGGTCGCGATACAGTCCGACATGGCCGACGCACGCTTCCGGCAGCAGGTCGAGCATGCCGTCGAGGATGCCGTTCCCGGCGCGCAGGATCGACACGAAGCAGGGCGTCCTGCCGGCCAGCCGCCGGCCCGTCATCGGCTCCAGCGGGGTCAGGATCTCCGCCGGCTCCAGCGGCAGGTCGCGCGTCGCCTCGTAAGCCAGCAGCAGGCTGATCTCACGAGTCAGGCGGCGGAACTCTGCGGTGTCGGTGTCCACCTGCCGCAGCCGGCCCAGCTTGTGCTGCACCAGCGGATGGTCGACCACCACCACGGAGGAGCGGAACGTCACGGCGGCCGGACCGCGTTCAGCCGCCCGCGGGCTGGAAGGCGAGGGAAATGCCGTTCATGCAGTAGCGGTCGCCGGTCGGCAGCGGCCCGTCCGGGAACACGTGCCCGAGATGGCTCTTGCACTTGGCGCAATGAACCTCGACCCGTCGCATGCCGTGGGCGGTGTCGGTGCTGGTTTCGGTGGCGTCGGGAAGCGGAGCGAAGAAGCTGGGCCAGCCGCTGCCGCTTTCGTACTTGGTGTCTGACGAGAACAACGGCGTGTCGCACACTGTGCAATGGAACAGGCCGTCGCGCTTTTCGTAGTTTAACGGGCTGGTTCCGGCGCGCTCGGTGCCATGCTCGCGCAGCACGTGGTACTGCTGCGGGGTCAGGCGCTGGCGCAGCGCTTCCTCGTCCAGGGTCAGATCGCTCATGGTCTTGCGCTCCTTCGAGGTGTGGGCCGAGGTGTCGGCAACGAGATTTGGTGGCGCCCCGCCGCGGCGCAACCCGGACAGCCCGGGGGCGCTTCCATCGCAGACGAAGACAAGGGGAAAGCATCATGTCCGACACGAAGCGGGTTCCGGAAGCCGGCGAGGAGCCGGAAACCACCGAGGAGAAGGTCGACGAGGCGGTGGAGGACACCTTTCCCGCGAGCGATCCGCCGTCCATCGGCGGCAGCACGGGTCCGGACGACGAGGGTGCGGCCGAACCCGGACGGAACTGACCGCTCCCGCACCATCGGGCAGGCTGTGAGCCGTAAGGTTCGCAGCCTTTTCTTTTGGTGGCACACTTGCGCGGCCGGCCGCGGGCAGTGCTTTGAGGAGAAGATGCCGATGTCCTCCACGATTCCGATCCGTCAGGCTAGGCGTCCGGTGATGCTGGTGATCCTGGACGGATTCGGCTGGCGCGAGGACGATACCGAGAACGCTGTGGCCCAGGCGGTGACCCCGAACTTCGACCGGCTCTGGGCGCGCGGGCCCCACGCCTTCCTGCGCACCTGCGGCTGGGACGTCGGGCTGCCTGATGGGCAGATGGGCAACTCGGAGGTCGGGCACCTGAACATCGGCGCCGGCCGCGTGGTGATGCAGGAACTGCCGCGCATCCACGCCGCCATCGCCGACGGCTCCCTGGCCCGGGCACCGGCGCTGCGTGGGCTGATCGACCAGCTCCGGAGCAACAACGGCACCGCCCACCTCATGGGTTTGATCTCGCCCGGCGGCGTGCATGCGCACCAGGACCACGCCGTGGCGCTGGCGCGCATCCTGGCGAATGCCGGCGTGCCGATGGTGCTGCACCTGTTCACCGACGGGCGCGACACCCCGCCGCAATCCGGCCGCGACTACGTCGCCGCGCTGCGACGCGACCTGCCGCCGCAATGCCGCCTCGCCACCGTGTCCGGCCGCTACTACGCCATGGACCGCGACACGCGCTGGGAGCGGGTGCGTTTGGCGCACGACGCGGTGGTGCTGGCGGACGGACCGCGCGCGACGGACCCCGACGCGGTGCTGCAGCAGGCTTATGCCCAGGGCGTCACGGACGAGTTCGTGCTGCCCACCGTGCTGGACGGCTATGCCGGCATGAAAGACGGCGACGGCATCGTGTCCTTCAACTTCCGCGCCGACCGCATACGCGAGCTGCTGAACGCGATCCTGGACCACGACTTCGCGGGCTTCCCGCGCCCGCCGGCGCCGACGCTCGCCGGCGTGGTGGCGATGACGCGCTACAGCGACGACCTGGCCTCCCGGCTGTCGGTGCTGTTCACGCCGCAAAGCCTGGACGACCTGCTGGGCGAGGTGGTGTCGCGCGCCGGGCGGCGGCAGCTGCGCATGGCGGAAACCGAGAAGTATCCGCACGTCACCTATTTCATGAACGGCGGGCGGGAAGCGGTGCTGCCCGGCGAGGACCGCATCATGGTCCCCTCGCCCAAGGTCGCCACCTACGACCTGCAGCCGGAAATGTCGGCGCCATTGCTGACGGACAAGGCGGTGGCGGCGATCGACGGCGGCTCCTACGACCTCATCGTGCTGAACTACGCCAACCCTGACATGGTTGGGCATACCGGCGATCTCCGGGCGGCGATCAAGGCGGTGGAAGCGGTGGATCATGGGCTCGGCCGGATCAGTGAGGCGATCGGGCGCGCGGGCGGCGTGCTGCTGGCGACCGCCGACCACGGCAACTGCGAGATGATGCGCGATCCGGACACCGGCGAGCCGCACACGGCGCACACGCTGAACGTGGTGCCGCTGGTGCTGAGCGGACGGCATGACGTAGCGCTCACGGATGGCCGCCTTGCCGACGTCGCGCCCACCCTGCTGGCGCTGATGGACCTGGAACAGCCGGTGGCGATGACCGGACGGTCGCTGCTGGGCGGCTGATCGCGGCCGGTGCGGGCGCTCCTGGCCGCGCTGCTGGGAGCAGGGCTGCTCGCTCCGGCGACGACGCAGGCGAGACCACTGCCGCATGGACGGGCGGCGTCGCACGCCGGCGGCGTGCACCCGGTCGAGCGGCGACACCTCGACACGCGGCTCCAGGCACTGGCGAAGCATAACGTGGCGGCACGTGTCGAAGCGGCACGAAGCGGCGCCAAGCTGGTTGCGGCCAGGCGCCGCGCGGCGACCGACGCGGCACGCGCCACCGCGCTGTCGCAGGCAACCGTCGCGGCCGCCGCGCGTGTGCAGGACACCGAGCGGGATACAGCCCACGTTGCGGAACAAACGCAGGCGCTTGTTGTGCAGCAGGAGGAGGCGCGCCAGGCGTTGCAGGACGCTGAGCGGGCGCTGGAGGCCGTGCTTCCGGTGGCGGTGCGCTTGTCGCTGTTTCCGTCGGAAACGCTTCTGGCGACGCAACGCAGCGCGGACGACTCGCTTGCCGGGCTGATGGTGCTGCGCGGGCTGGGCAGCGCGCTGGAGCGGGAGGCTAGAAGCGTGCGCGACGCGCAGGAGCGACTGGCGGCGACGGGAACGGCGCTCGGCTCGGAGCAGGCGCGCCTCGTGGCCCTGCAGCAGCGCCAGGCCGGGCAGCAGGCGCGGCTCGCGTTGCAGGCACAGGCGGCGCAGGCGACGCAGCGCGCGTCGATGGCCCGGGCCGAGCAGGCCGCCCAGGTGGCGGCGGACGCGGTGGCCCGGGCCGCCACGCTGGGCGACGCGGTGACGCGGGTGGAAGCGGCCGAGCGCGCCGCCCAGGCCCGGTTCGAGCAGCAGGCGGAGGCGGCGGAAGCGGCACGGCAACCCGACGCGGCGCAGCGGGCACGCGACAACGCCGCCAGCCTGCTGGTGCCCGCCGGGCCAGGGCTGCAGCAGGGTGCCGGGCCGGAAGCGGCGCTGGGACATGCGCCAGGAGGGGCACCGGTCGCCGGGCGGATCGCGCAGGCGTTCGGCAGCCGTGGCGATGCCGGCCCGGCGTCCGGCGTCACCTATGCGCCGCCCTCGCTTGCCACCGTCACGGCACCCTGCGCCGGACGGATCGAGTTCGCAGGGCCGTTCCGGTCCTATGGCCGCATGCTGATCCTGAATTGCGGCCGGGACTACCGCTTTGTGCTGGCCGGGCTCGACCGGCTGGACGTGTCGGGTGGTCAGAACCTGGCGAGGGGGGCGGTGGTCGGGCGCATGCCGGGGTGGAGCGGAGGGTCCGGCCAGGGGCGGCCCAGCCTCTACATGCAGTTGCGACACGGTGACGCGACCATCGACCCGAGGCGGTTTTTGCAAGGGCCGCGTTAGGTGTAATGTCACGGAAAGGCGGCTGAACGGTTGGAGCTGCCATTCTGGTTTCCGGCCCGCCGCCCGCTCCGGTCCTGCCCGCATGGGGGCGATGGCCGCCTCCTGGAGTTGACACCGCATGACGCTGCGAAATGGCCTGTTGCTCGGCGCCACCTTTCTGGTGGGCGCCGTGGCGGGTCCGGAATTGGGTCGGCTCGCGCATCACGGCGACGGGTTCGGGACAATCCTGGTCCGGGAAGCAGGGGCCCAGGAAGCCGGGGCCCAGGGGACCGGGCAGAAGTCCGGCACGCCCACCAGCCACGCCGAAACCTATCGCCTGCTGACCCTGTTCGGCGACGTGTTCGAGCGGGTACGCGCCGACTACGTGCAGCCGGTGACGGATCGCGACCTGATCAACAACTCGCTGAACGGCATGCTGACCGGACTCGATCCGCACAGCTCCTACATGACCGCCAAGCAGTATGCCGACATGCAGGTGCAGACCACCGGCAAGTTCGGCGGGCTCGGGCTCGAGGTCACCTCCGACGCTGGGCTGATCAAGGTGCTGACGCCGATCGACGGCACCCCGGCCTTCCGCGCCGGCCTCAAGACCGGCGACTACATTATCTCCATCAACGGCAAGAGCCTGGACGGCGTCGACCTGAACGACGCGGTGGACCAGATGCGCGGCGACCCGTCGACCAAGATCACGCTCACCATCAAGCGGCAATCCAAAGACAAGCCGTTCGACGTGACCATGACGCGCGAGGTGATCCACATCCAGGTGATCCGCTCAGCACTTTACGGCCGCATCGGCTACATACGCATGGCCTCGTTCGACGAGGACACCGAAAGTGCCATGCACACGGCGTTCGAGAAGCTGAAGACGAAGGCCGGCGGTAAGTTGGACGGGGTGGTGCTCGACCTGCGCAACAACCCTGGCGGCCTGCTTGATCAGGCGGTGGCGGTGTGCGACGACTTCATCACCTCCGGCGAGGTGGTCTCCACCCGCGCGCGCCATCCCGAGGACAGCCAGCGCATGAACGCGCACGGCACCGACATCACCGGCGGCCTGCCCTTGGTGGTGCTGATCAACGAGGGCAGCGCGTCTGCCAGCGAGATCGTCGCCGGTGCGCTGCAGGACCATCGCCGCTCCGTGACCCTGGGCGTGCGCTCGTTCGGCAAGGGGTCGGTGCAGACGCTGATCCCGCTCGCCGGCGACAACGGCGCGATCCGGCTCACCACCGCGCGCTACTACACGCCGTCCGGGCGCTCGATCCAGGGCCTGGGCATCGCCCCGGACATCAAGGTGCGCGAAAGCCGCGAGGACGACAGCAAGTTCCTGCTGCGCGAGGGCGATCTCAACCACATCATCAAAAACGAGGGCGGCACCAAGGGCGCCGCGACGCCGCGCACCGACCTGCCGGCAATCGCGAAGTCGATCCCGGACGCGCCGCCCGCGAACTGGCCCAGCTTCGACCCGACCAAGCCCGCCACCGACTTCCAGCTGCAGCAAGGGCTGAAGGTGGTCAACGCGATGGCCGGCAGCACGGGCCCGGCGCCGGTCGCGCAGGCCACGGCCGAGGCGAACGGCTCGCCCTGACATGAGGCCGGCGGCTCGCGGCCTGCTCGGCGCCTGGGCCGCCTTCCTGCTCCTGGTCGGTGCCGGTGCGCTGACGCTGCAATGGCTCGGGCCGCCGCTGCCGAAGCGGGTCGCTGGCAGCTCGTCGCCGGCGAAGGGTCCGATGAAGGCATCGGCGCCCACCGGTCCACGCCACCTCGCGGCAAGCCCCCCGCCCGTGCCGCCGGCGCGAACCGCCATCGCGGCACCCGAGCCGGCCCTGCTCGAGCCGGCTCCCGACTTTCCCGGCCGCATGCTGCCGCGGATCGGCTCGGACGGAAACAGGCCCTCCGTCGCCTATGCCGCCCTGCCCGGCCCACCGGCACATGGGCCGCAGGTGGCGGTGCTGCTGGAAGGGCTTGGGCTTTCGGGGTCGATCAGCCAGGACGCGATCGACACGCTGCCGGCGGCGGTGTCGCTGGGGGTTTCTCCGTATGCCCCCGCCCTGGACCGGCCGACGCCGGATCCGCTGCTGGAACAAGCGCGTCGTGGCGGACACGAAACCTGGCTCTGCCTGCCTATGCAGCCGGCCGGCAGCCCGCTGGACGAGGAAGGCCCGCAGGCGCTGGACCCGGCGGTGGATCTCGACGAGGACCGGCGGCGGCTGCAATGGGCGTTGTCGCGCATGCAGGGCTATGTCGGGGTCACCAACGCCCTGGGCGGCCTGCGCGGTGACCGGTATGCCAACTCGCTCGCCTTCGGGGTGGTGGCGACGGCGCTGGCGGCGCGCGGCCTGTTGTACCTCGATGCGGGGACAGCGCCGCACGGAACCACGACGGCGGCAATGCCGGCCGGTCTTGCCCGGCACGCCGACCTCACGCTGGACAGCGATCCAGACGCGCCCGACATCGAGGCGCGGCTGGCGCGGCTGGAACAGATCGCGGTGGCACAGGGCAGCGCGCTTGGCGTCGCGGGTCCGTTGCGGCCGGTGGTGATCGAGCGGCTGCGCGCCTGGAGCCGCGATCTCCAGGCGCGCGGCATCACCCTGGTCCCGGTCAGCGCCCTGCCGCCGCCACGTCTGGTTGCGGCTCCCCATTCCACAGCGAGCGTTCCATGACCGATCCCTTCGCCCACCTCCCCTACCGGCCGAACGTCGGTGCTGCCCTGTTCAACAGGCAGGGACAGGTGCTTGTCGCCCGGCGTGCCGACCTGCCCAACGCCGAAGGTGCGCCGGGGATGTGGCAGCTGCCCCAGGGTGGCATAGACGGCAACGAGGACCCGGCGGTGGCGGTGCTGCGCGAGTTGCGCGAAGAAGTCGGCACCGACAACGCCCGCATCCTGGGCGAGCATCCGGACTGGCTCAGCTACGATCTGCCGCCGGAACTGATGGGCCGCGCCCTCGGCGGCCGGTTCCGTGGGCAGCGGCAGCGCTGGTTCGCGCTGCGCTTCCTGGGGGAGGACCACGAGATACGCCTCGACCTCGATCCACACCCGGAGTTCGACGCGTGGAAGTGGCTGCCGCTCGCAGCGCTTCCGTCGGCCGAGGTCGGATTCAAGAAGGACATCTACGTTGTCCTGGCAGGATCGTTCGCGCGCTTCGCCGCCGGTGCCGAAAGGGACTAGGCGTGCCGGTTCAGTGCCCGGCACCCTTGCCGCCGCCTCCCGAGATGGGTTTGAGCAGGAAGCAGAACGGTACGACCGCGAAGGCGACCATGGAGAAAATCACGAAGCTGTCGTTGTAGGCTAGCACTGAGGCCTGCTGGAGGAACTCCTGGTGCAGGTGGTTCCGCGCCATCGCGGAAGCGGCCGCCTGCGAGTGCCCCATCGCGCGCGCCGCGCGTGCGGCATGGTCGAGGTAGGCGTTGTATGGCTGGTGGAACGGCGTCATCCAGTGGACCATGTGCGCTTCCTGGGTCTGGGTGCGCTGGGTCACCAGGGAGGTGCTGGCGGAGATGCCGATCGCGCCCAGGACGTTGCGCGACATGCTGAACAGCGCCGAGGCTTCCCCGTTCAGCTCGCGCGGCAGGGTCTGGTAGGCAACCGTGCTGATGGGCACGAACAGGAAGCCGAGCGCTGCGGTCTGCGCCATGCGGTAGATGACCAGGTGACGGAAGTCGATCTGCAGCACCAGGTGCCCGGAATATACCAGCGAGCAGCCCATGATGGTGAAGCCGGCGGCGATCACGTAGCGCGGCTGCACCCGTTTCATCAGCCGGTTGACGAGGGGGATCAGCACGATGATCACCAAGCCGCCCGGCGACAGCACCAGCCCGGCCAGGGTCGCGGTGTAGCCGATCACCTGCTGCGCGAATTGCGGGATCAGCACGGCGCTGGCGTAGAGCACCACGCCGACCACGGCGATCAGCAGCGAGCCGATCGCGAAGTTGCGGTCCGCGAACACGCGCAGGTTCACTGCCGGGCGCTTGGCAGTCAGCAGCCAGCCGATCGCGCCGACGATGCCGATCAGGCTCAGCAGCCCCATGGTGCGGATGAAGGGCGAGCCGAACCAGTCATCGTCCTCGCCGCGGTCCATCATCACTTCCAGGCAGCCGAGGCCCAGCGTGATCAGCCCGAGCCCGATTGCATCCGCGGGTGCGTTCTGCTTCCTGGCCCAGGGCGGATCCTCGACCAGAGCGCTCACCGCCAGCACGGCGAAGATGCCGACGGGCACGTTGAGAAAGAACACCCAGCGCCAGGAC